>NZ_JBSQOT010000003.1:0-103644 GCF_055117995.1 Deferrivibrio sp.
AAGCAGACTTTATTGCAGTATTGCTGCTTACAATACAGGAGCAGGTAATGTGGCAAAGGCTTTTGTTGGCAGTTACAATATTGGTTCTGCTGTAAATGTCATAAACAGGATGAGTCCGGATGATGTGTATAGGACATTAAAGAGAAGTTTGCCGTATGATGAAACAAAAAGATATCTTGATAAGGTGTTGGATAAAATAAAAGTTTATGAAGCTGCCTTATAACTTTAAAATGTAGGTGGGTGGTTTACCCAAAGCACTTCCGTTACTTCATTTGTGGGGTTTCTCCAACTGTGCGGATGATTTGACTTATAAACTGCCGAATCGCCTTCTTCTAATGTAAAAATCTCATTGTTAACCTGAATTTCAAGTTTACCTTTTAGGACAATTACAAATTCTTCTCCGTTATGTGTATGTGATTCATTACCACTATATGCACCGGGCTCAAGATGCATAAACAATGCTTCAAGTTCTGTTTCTGAAAATTGAGGCCTTAGAAGCTCATATGTTACTTTAGATTTAGGGTTGACCATCTTGTTTCTTTCGTTTTTTCTGACAACTACCCTTTGGCTGCTGATAGAGTCGTCAAAAAAATGGATTACATTAACATCAAGCGCATCTGAAATCTTTTTTAATGATGCGATGGTAGGGGAAACTAAGTCCCTTTCCACTTGGGATAAAAAACCAAGGGAGCAACCTGACTCTTTGCTTAGTTGTCGCAGTGTAAGTTTTTTCTCTTTTCTAAGCTGCTGAATCTTTTTTCCTAAAGTCATAGTTCACTATATTAAACAAAAAAACAAAAGTCAAGACAATATTAACAATGTACAGTTATATTAAAAAATATTAAAAAGTTTACCTAAAAAACAAAATTGTTGAATTACAAGAATGTTAAAAATATTTAATATTAATTAGTAATAAAAAAATGTTTGACAAAGAGAGATAATTGTTTTAAAGTTTAAGTTCGAAATTTTAAACTAAATATTTTAAAAGGAGGATTTATGAGAAAACTTGGCTTACTTACTTTAGCTGTAGTGTTTATGTTTGGATCTCTTGTGTTTGCAGCAGGGGAGCTTGTGATCGGTATCCAGGGCCCAGAAACAGGTAACTTGGCGGTTTATGGTCAAAAGACACTTGCTGGCGCAAAGCTTGCTGTGGATGAAATCAACGCAGCAGGGGGAGTAAACGGTAAAACTATCAAACTTATCAATTATGACAGCCGTGGAGATAAGGCTGAGGCAGCAAATGCAACTCAAAGACTTATTAATAAGGATAAGGCATGTGCAATTATCGGCGAGCCTACTTCAGGAGCTACATTTGTTATAGGGCCTATCGCTGATAGAGCAAAAACTGTTTTAATTTCTGCAGGTGCTACTGCCAAAGGTGTTACTGACAATAAACCATTTGTATTTAGGGATACTCTTCTTGACTCTGACGGTGGTCCGGCTACTGTTAAGTTCGTTATGGAGAAGTTTGGATGGAAAAATTTTGCCCTTATTACTTCAGTTAATAATGACTACAGTGTGGGTCTTTCTGCAATTTTCAAAAAAGCTGTTAAAGATTTTGGCGGCAATATTGTAGTAGAGCAGACTATATCTGATGGCGATACAGACTTTTCTGCTCAAATAACTGCAATAAAGCCAAGCAACCCTGATGCAATAATTTTCAGCGGTTACTATCCTGAAGGCTCATTGATTCTTCTTGAGGCAAGAAAGCAGGGACTTAAAGCTCCTATCGTTGGCGGTGATGGACTTCTTGCTCCAGATCTTTGGGACGTTGCTAAAGATGCTGCTCTTGGCTCAATAGTTTATGCTGGTTTCTCACCAGAAGCTAAAGCTCCAAAAGTACAAGAGTTTGTTAAGAAAATGGAATCAAGGGGCGGAGCAGATATGTTTTCAGCTCAGGGGTATGACGCTGTATATCTAATTGCCAATGCTATGAAAGATGCAAAAGTAACCAGTTGTTCTGATGTTAAGCAGAGAACAGCAATGAGAGATGCTCTTGCAAATATACCTATGTTTGACGGAGTTAGCGGTCAGATGAAGTTTGACAAAGAGGGTAATGCTGTTAAAAAACCTTTCATCCAGGCAGTTGACAAAAAATCTGACGGTAAATACTACTTCAAGCTTCTTAACGAATAAACATTATGGGGGGTAAAAGCCCCCATTTTTCTATTTACCTTATAAAGGAGGAGTCGTGTTAGAAATAATACTCAAGCAGCTTCTGAATGGAATAACGGTAGGGAGTATTTATTCTCTGATAGCCCTTGGTTATACAATGGTCTACGGTATTATAAAGCTGATTAACTTTGCTCACGGTGACATTTATATGGTGGGGGCATTTGTCGGTCTTATAGTCGCTACACAGTTTTCAAGTAATTTCATTGTGGTTATTGCTATAGCTATGGCTACCACTGCAATAATTGGTGTTTTGGTTGAAAAGGTTGCATATAAACCGGTAAGAAACTCATCAAGAATTTCTGCTCTTATTAGTGCAATTGGTGCATCAATATTTATATCAAATCTTGTGGTTTTAATAAACGGACCTCAGAGGGAGGCTTACCCTCAAATATTTCCTGAGATAAATTTCAATGTTGGTGGTATTACGATATCATTTTTACAAATATTTATAATTTTGGTATCAATTGCCCTTATGTTTGGGCTTTATTATATAGTTCATAATACAAAAATGGGGATAGCCATGCGTGCTGTCTCTCAAAATCTTACTACAGCAAGATTAATGGGGATTAATTCTGATAAAATTATCTCTTTTACTTTTGCCATAGGTTCATCACTGGCTGCTGCTGCTGGTGTGTTAGTAGGTACCTATTACAGGGCTGTTGACCCACTTATGGGGTTGTTGTTTGGACTGAAGGCTTTTGTAGCAGCTGTTTTAGGCGGAATTGGGAGTATACCTGGTGCTATGATTGGAGGTCTGGTTTTGGGGCTTGCCGAGGTTATGGGGGTTGCGTTTATTTCTCCATCCTTTAGAGATGCTATTGCATTTGGCATATTGATATTCATCCTTATCGTTAAGCCTTCCGGACTTTTTGGTAAGGCCACAAAAGAAAAAGTGTAGGTGTGAAAGATGGATTCAATTTTAAATTATCTTTTTAATGATTATATAGTTCAGGTTGCAACAATTACCGGTATTAACATTATAATGGTGCTCGGGCTAAATCTCATAACAGGTGTCACAGGGCAGTTATCCCTTGGTCATGCTGCTTTTATGAGCATTGGTGCATATTCCTCATCAATGATATCTATAAAACTTGGTGCACCCTTTATAGTTTCACTTATAGCCGGAACAGGTTTTGGCGCACTTTTTGGCGCATTATTGGGTATTCCAATTTTGAGGCTTAGAGGTGATTATCTTGCAATTGCCACTCTTGGCTTTGGTGAAATTGTAAGGGTTGTTATTTTGAATACTCCTGCTCTTGGTGGTGCTCTTGGAGTATATGGTATTCCACCTTCAACTAATCTCGGTATAACGGCTTTTTTTGTTGTATTTGCAATATTTTTTATGTACAGGCTTGAAAAATCAAGACATGGGCTTGCAATCAGAAGTATCAGAGAGGATGAGATTGCAGCAGAGATGATGGGTGTAAATATATCAAGATACAAAGTGCTTTCCTTTACGATAGGTTCGGCATTTGCAGGTCTTGGTGGTGCTTTGTATGCTCATTTCCTGTCATACATTAATCCAATAGACTTTGGTTTTATGAAATCCATAGAGCAGCTTTGTATGCTTGTGCTTGGTGGCATGGGCAGTATTTCAGGTGCTGTATTTGGCAGTATAGTGTTAAGTACGATTCCTGAAGTTTTAAGATTTGCATCTGAATACAGAATGGTAACTTACGGTATTGTTTTGATTTTGATGATGGTTTTCAGACCTCAGGGGCTTTTTGGTAAAATCAAGGTAAATGTTTAAGGTGAAGCTATGAGTGAAGCTATTTTAAAAGTAGATAAAGTTTCGATGCATTTTGGCGGTTTAAAAGCGGTAGATAATGTTAGTTTTGATATAAATCAAGGGGAAATATTAAGTCTTATTGGCCCAAATGGTGCCGGTAAAACAACAGTTTTTAATGTAATTACCGGAGTTTATACTCCAACTCTCGGGAATGTTACTTTTAAAGGTGTTAATCTTAATTTGTTAAAGCCGTATAAGGTTACAAGCCTTGGAATTGCAAGGACTTTTCAAAACATAAGATTGTTTGCCCAGTTGACTGTTCTTGAAAATATATTGCTTGCAATGCATTGTAGAAGAAAGACAAATCTTCTTGAGTCAGTATTCAAACTTCCAAGATATAGGTATGAAACGAAAGAGTGCATTCAGAAGGCTGAAGAGCTTCTTGATTATATGGGTTTGCTGGGTGAAAAGCTTGAGCAGGCACAAAACTTGCCTTACGGTAAACAGCGTAAGCTTGAAATAGCAAGGGCAATGGCCACAGATGCCGAATTGTTGCTTCTCGATGAGCCTGCAGCCGGTATGAATCCCCAGGAAACGCAAGAGTTAATGGGTTTAATCAGGCAGATAAGAAAGGATCTCAATAAAACCATATTTCTAATTGAGCACGATATGAAGCTTGTGATGGGAATATCTGATAGAATTATAGTATTTGACCATGGACAACTTATTGCCGAAGGATTGCCCGAGGAGATTAGGGCAAATAAAAGGGTAATTGAAGCATATCTTGGTAAAGAGGTAGAAGACAATGCTGAAACTGAGTAATATTCATACAAAATATGGACATATAGAAGCTTTAAAAGGGATAGATATCCATGTAAAAGAAGGTGAAATAGTTGCGATTATTGGTGCTAATGGAGCAGGTAAGACAACTACTCTAAATACTATTTCAGGAATATTGAAGCCCGTTGCTGGTACAATTGAATATCTGAATCACGATATCACAAGGTGGTCTGCAGATAGGATAGTTTCTGAGGGGCTTATTCAGGTGCCTGAAGGCAGACAAATTTTTCCACTGTTGACGGTAAAGGAAAATTTAATGATGGGAGCCTACCTCAGAAAAGATAAACTTGAAGTGACAAAAGATCTTGAAATGGTCTATGACATGTTTCCAAGGTTAAAAGAGAGAGAAAAACAACTTGGTGGTACACTTTCCGGTGGCGAACAACAAATGCTTGCAATAGGTAGAGCTCTGATGTCTAAACCTACACTTCTTTTGCTTGATGAACCTTCTCTTGGACTTGCTCCGATAATTGTTCAAAATATTTTTAAAATTATTGTCGATATTAATAAGAAAGGTACAACAATAATGCTTGTGGAGCAGAATGCTCATATGGCACTTTCCATAGCACACAGAGGTTATGTTATGGAAACAGGGAAAATTATTCTTGAGGATAATGCTAAAGCTCTTTTAAATAATGACGAAGTGAAAAGCGCTTATCTTGGTGGACATTAATATATGTGGGGTACAGATATGTATCCCACTTTTTTTGTGCTTGACTGTTCAATATTTTGAAATTATTATTAAAATATAATACATTGAACAAAAAAAGAAGGAGGTTACATATGAATAATTTTAATAACTCGGTAGTAAATATCCCTTTTCCTGAGAATGAAAAGGTTTATGATTATGCTCCCGGCAGTCAGGAGAGGGAGTTGTTATTGCAGGCAATAAATGATTTAAAATCAAAAAAGATAGAGATTCCGCTTATTATAGGTGGAAAAGAGATAAAGACTGGTAAAGTTGCCAAAGTAGTATGTCCTCATGACCATCAACATGTTTTGGCTGAATACCATTTAGCTGGTGAAGAAGAGATTAAATTGGCTATAAAAGAATCTCAAAAGGCATGGAAAAAATGGCAGGAAATGGCCTGGCAGGACAGAGTAAGTATCTTTCTGAAGGCAGCCGAGCTCCTTTCAACTAAATACAGATATCTGATGAATGCAGCAACTATGCTTTCTATTAGCAAAAACCCATATCAGGCCGAAATTGACTCTGCATGTGAATTGATAGATTTTCTTAGATTTAATTGCTACTATGCACAGCAAATTTATAAAGACCAGCCACTTTACAGTCCTAAGGGGATTTGGAATTATGTACAGTATAGACCTCTTGAAGGTTTTATCTTTGCAGTTACTCCATTCAACTTTACTGCCATTGGTGGCAATTTACCTACTTCTCCTGCAATTATGGGTAATGTGGTATTGTGGAAACCTGCTTCGAGCGCCGTTTATGCACCTTATTTCTTTATGAAAATTTTGAAGGAAGCAGGCCTTCCTGATGGTGTAATTAATTTTATCCCTGGAAGGGGTTCAATGGTAGGTGATATTGTTTTAAAAAGTGAACATTTTGCAGGTGTTCATTTTACTGGTAGCACCGCTGTATTTCAAAATATGTGGAAGACAATAGGTGAAAATATTGCAAAATACAGATCTTATCCAAGAATTGTTGGTGAAACCGGTGGCAAGGATTTTATCTTTGTTCACAATAGTGCTGATATGAGAAAACTTGTTGCGGCCACCATTAGAGGGGCATATGAATATCAGGGGCAAAAATGCAGCGCCGCATCAAGGATTTATATCCCTAAATCAATTTATAACGAATTTTTTGAAATGTTTAAATCTGAAGTTGGCAAAATCAAGATGGGACCGGTTGAAGATTTTCATAATTTCTTCAATGCAGTTATTGATGAGGCAGCATTTGACAGCATAGTGGAGTATATTGAATATGCAAAAAAATCAAAGGATGCTGAAATTTTAATTGGCGGCAATTATGACAAATCAAAAGGATACTTTATTGAGCCTACTTTTATTTTGGCAAAAGACCCTCACTTCAAGACTATGGAAGAAGAGATTTTTGGACCGGTATTGACTGCATATGTATATGATGACGATAAGGTGGATGAGGCACTAGAGCTTTGTGATAAAACTTCAATGTATGGCCTTACTGGGACAGTGTTTGCAAATGACAGGGAATTTATTGCAAAAGCAATGAAAAAGTTAGAACATGCTGCAGGTAATTTTTATATCAATGACAAGCCAACAGGCGCAGTTGTAGGTCAACAGCCTTTTGGTGGGGCGAGGGCATCAGGAACTAACGATAAGGCAGGAAGCTACTTAAATCTTATTAGATGGGTATCTACGAGGGCTATTAAGGAGACCTTTAATGGGCCTGAATCGTTTGAATATCCCTTTATGAAATAGGAGTCTAATATGGGTATATTTAATTTTTTAGTCTCTAAGAGCATAATGTTTATACCTGCTCCAATTGTAAATATTTTTGCCAAAAGCTATATTGCAGGACCGACTCTTTATGATGCGGTGAGAGTTACCCATGAGCTAAACAATAAGGGGATGATGGCAACCATTGATATCCTTGGCGAATTTGTTAACACCAAAGATGAGGCTACATTTTATAAAAATGAATGTGTAAAGATACTTAATACAATTAAAAAAGAGGGTTTGAATGCAAATATATCATTAAAACCAACTCAGATGGGTCTTTTGCTTGATAAGGAGTTTGCATTTGGAAATATCAAAGAGATCGTAGCCCATGCAAAAGAGCTTGGCAACTTTGTTAGAATTGATATGGAAGATACACCTCGTACTGATGATACGCTGGGATTGTTCAGAAAACTCAGGGAAGAATATATCGGGCATGTAGGTACCGTACTACAATCATATTTAAGAAGGACGCCGCAAGACATAGAAAATTTGTCTGATGGGTATCTAAATTTTAGGCTTTGCAAAGGGATTTATAATGAGCCAAGAAAGCTTGCATACAAGGACCCATATATAATCAATCAAAATTATATATACTGCCTTGAAAAGCTTTTTCAGAAAAAAGCCTATGTAGGGATTGCCACTCATGATGAAAAGCTTGTATTTGAAGCCTTAAGACTTATTGAAAAATATGGGCTTAAAAAGGAAGATTTTGAATTTCAAATGCTTCTTGGCGTAGATGAAGAGTTAAGAGAGATTATTGTATCGGCTGGTCACAGGCTCAGGGTGTACGTGCCTTTTGGTAAAGAGTGGCTTGCATATTCAAGAAGAAGGCTTAAAGAAAATCCAAATATTGCAAGACACGCACTAAAGCAATTTTTCAAGATTAAATAATTTATAAGGCAAGCAATTACTGCTTGCCGATTTATATTTATCCTTTTTGCTATACAAACTGAATCATAGATTTTTTTATTTTCCTTTTAAAATTTTAAATTTTCACGATTTTTTTATGTTTACTAATATAAATATAATAAACGTAGAATACCCTGTGGAGGGATATAAATGAAGAAGGTTATGATTTTTATTATTTTAACATTATTAATAAGTACTTTTGTATTTGCTTTGGATAACTTAGTGTTAAGAGGGGTTGTTAGCGAGATACATGAAAATTATATAATATTAGATATTGATAGAGGGGTTTGCAAAGGTAAAAGGATGATATATTATTCCAAAGAAGATTATTTATATGATGCTATTAAGACACAAGATATAGTTGGTGAACGGATAACTGTTTTAGTGGATTCTAACACTTGTGAAAAAGAAATGAAAGTTATTAATAATCTGAAAAAAAATAGGTAGGTAATATGAGAAGGGTTATTTTTTATTTATTATTTACATTATTATTGGGAGATATTGTTTATGCGCAGAATAGCTGTTCGGATTATAGCTATTTGCCACCGACATTTGTTTCCCAAGTGCCTCCCACAGTAATGATAGCTCTTGATACAAGTGGTAGTATGGACTGGGATTCATATGTAGACAATCATCTTGATTCAAGTAAGACTTATGAAGGTTTATTTAATCCTCAGAAGAAATATAAGAAAGTTAACGGTGTATGGCAAGAGACAACATCAGGTTCTGCTGCAACGTGTCCTTCACCAAATGGTTTTTATGTTGATTCAGTAGGTAATCCTGTAACAAAAGTATGTTATAGCGGATGGTTTAGTTGGAATACTAAAACAAACGAAGATTGTATTGATATTAATAAAGTTTATTCTGGCAATTGCCTAAACTATTGGCTGATGAGCAGGATGGATGTATTTCAATGGGCGATGACGGGTGGTAAACCTGCAGGTTGTACTAGTAATAACAGTAGAAAATGTGATGCAGCAAGAGCCTGTACAGGATCTAATTGTGACATTGAAACGGGTGGGGGGGTTGTTGTTAGGGTGCCAATGGTCGACAACGAGACCTATCATGGGATAAAGGATGCAGTACTCTATCAACTTATGGAAAGAGAAAACAGACCCCGTATAGGTATTATGACGTATTCAGGAAGTCATTCAAATAGCTATATAAATGCTGGTGTATACATCGGTGATTTTACTTCTGCTCAATCTGTAGTTGAGGAGCATCCTTATACTAATTTAATAACGGCTATTAATACAGCATCACCAGAAGGGGGTACACCTTCAGGGCCTGCAATGTGGGATGTTTGGAATTATTATAAACAAGAAATACCTGAGTATGGTGGATTACAGCCAAATACTTCAAATACTGATAATTCAAATCAATTTAAAGATCCTTTATGGATATGTGAAAACACAGATAATGGTTTAAAATGTGATTATGCACCATGCTCAAGTAACTATGTAATTTTAGCCTCTGATGGACAGTGGAATACCCCTTCCACTAATATTTACTACAATTGTTCCGACCCCTTATCTGATGCCTGCAGATCATCTGACCCTGTTGTGCCTGCGTATAAGATGCATATGGGGGCAACTAGAGATAAAGACGGTGCAACTGTGAAGATCGATGCTGTATATACTTTAGGTCTGTTCTTAGGGGGTACCGGTGAACAGTCCCTTAAAAATGTAGCTATGTATGGAAGCTTTGACAAATCTCTATCTGGTGGTTTATGGCCTGATAGCTTGACAAATTTTCCTAATGATACATGTTACATGGATGATGGTGGCTCAGGGCGAGGGAGTGCATGTGAGCCTTTGCCAGCATCTTCTTCCGATTGGGATCAAGACGGTAATGACTTACCGGATACCTTTTTTAGTGCAAATAACGCATTGGAGCTTAAAGATAGATTGCAATCGATTTTTAATGATATTTTAAAACGGGCATCTTCAGGTACAGCCTTGTCTTCTGTTTCTACAGGAAGTCAGAGTTCATTAATGTTGTTTCAAGCATTTTACTACCCTACACTTAGTGATGATGCTAGCAAACGGGAAATATCATGGGTAGGGGACGTAAGGTCCTATTTTGTGGACGACAATAGTAATATACGTGAAGACACAGATAATAATAAAACATTAAATTATGCTGCCGATAAAATTTTAATATTGAAATTTTTTGAAGATGTATCTCAAACAATGGCGTTGAAAATAGATGACAATGATGAAGATCAGATTCCTGACAGCTGCACTCTTCCAAGTGGAAGATACGATCTGATGGATTTGAATACTATCTTTAGTGCATCTAAATGGCTTCAAGATCTAGATTCTGACTCAAGAACTATAATGTATAATGACGGGACACCAAATAAGGCTATTACAAATAATTTCACCCCTTCAAATGTGACAACACTTAAAAATTATTGGGGAATTACAACTGATAGTGAAGCTTCCAAACTTATTAACTTTATTAGAGGCTATGACTATCCACGTGACAATAATTATAGAAAAAGAAATTTTTTAACTACCAATGCCTCTGAAGTATTTAAAGGCGTGTATAAGTTAGGCGATATCATTAATTCAACTCCAATCATCTTGAGTAATACCAACGTAAATAGATACCATAACCTATTTAGAGATAGTAGTTATTATGAGTTTGCAAACTCTAGTGTGGTAAAAGGGAGAAAACCGGTCATCTTTTTTGGTGCAAATGATGGGATGGTACATGCAATTTCTATCGGTAAAATTGAAGATATTAATTTAAGCAACGATGTGGCAAAGGTTACTGGCAATGATTTGGGTGCTGAACTATGGGCTTTTATCCCACAAAATGCATTGCCATATCTGCAGTGGTACAATATAGAAGGTAGTAACTGTCATGTGCCCAAAATCGACTATAGATTCCAACTAGTTGATGTAGCTATTAGTGGAACAGGAGAAAAAAACAGAGATAGTTGGAGGACATTACTGATTGGGACAATGGGGTTTGGTGGAAAGGAAATTAAAATAAATAACGAAACATACAGCTCATCAATCTTTGTCATCGATGTTACTGATCCTGAGCGTGCAAAGTTTTTGTGGGAGCGCAAATTAACTGATAACTCACTTACTATAAATTATCCTGCAATTATTAGACAAGGGGATAAAGATGAAAGAGGCTCTTGGTACTTGGTAGTAGGTTCAGGGCCATTGGATCCATCAGGGGGCAATTTTGTTAAGAATCCTAAAATATATTTTTATAACCTGATTGATGGCACGTTAGTAAATACTGTAACTATTCCTGAAAAAGATGTTGCTGTGGGAGAGATTTTATCAGTAGATGTGGATTTTGATTACAATATCGATGCTTTAGTCTTTGGTACATATAGTGCCCCTAACACTGAGAAAGGTAATTTGTATATGTTGCACATACGCAGCAATGCTTCTAACTACCTAAGTATTTCTAACCTTGACGACAGCAATGTTGAAATGATTCTCAATATCAATAGGCCTATTTTCGCTATGCCGACAGATGTCTTGGATGAGAGCAATAATTTATGGATATATGCAGGTACCGGCAGATTTTTATCTCAAAATGACAAAATCGATCATAGCACCCAATATATATTTGGAATTAAAGATAAAAATCAGTTGTGGAAAGGGGGGAGTGGAGCTACTTTAAATATATCTGACCTTTATGATTCCACAGATATTACTGTTGAGGCCTATATCAATCAAGTTGACTGCTACTGTTTAGGGATTAAATGTGGAGGTGCTTATTTTAATTTAGATACAAATTCATATGAGTGTTCAAAAGGAGATCCTGTTGTCACAGATACCTATGGTGATTTAACAAATGAACCAAAAGCAGATGGACAGGGCTATTATTCAGTCAGTGGTTTGGCTAATTATCTGTATATAGATAAAGCAGATGGGGGCGGAGGATATAGCGGATGGGTTAATGAGATTACTGATGGTAAACGTGTGTATTCAAAGCTCTTTGTTGCAGGGGGGATTGTTGACGCGTTAGTTTTTGAGCCTCAGATGGATCTGTGTTCCTATGGAGGGCAAACAAAATTACAAGGGGTGTATTATAAGACAGGTACTCCTGCATCAAAGCCTATGTTTTTGAACTCTGGGCAGACGATTAGTATTGTAACAGAAAATGGTGAGTCAGTTAGGAAAATTGAAATATCAAAGGTCGTAGATTTAGGCTTTGGAGCGCCACCTCTTGGGGAAGGTATTACAGCGATGCCTCAGAAGGAAGGCAGCAATGAATATACTAAAATGATTCAGCTTTCTGATGGCTCTATTACTAGGCAGACACAATACGGGGATAGTTTTTCCAGTAAACTTATACTTATGATTACAAGGTGATAGATGAATAAGGGGTTTACATTAATCGAGCTACTTGTTGTTATAGCTATAGTTGGAATTATTTTAGGGATTTCGACTCTGTATTTTCCCAAAATGATTTCGAAAATTCATGTGAATGAAACAGCTGACAGGATTGTTACAATGCTAGAAACCGCAATGCAAAATTCCATTACAAAAGGGTATGAAAACGCTCCTAGTTCACCTAAATATAAATTGTACGGTTTATCACTCGACAATTCCAGCTTGCCGCTTGTGATTCGTAGCTGCACCTTTGAAGGTGATTCACCTGACAATTTAACTGCAAAAGACTGCGAAGAGTTTACACCACCTAGTGATTTAAAAATTAGTTTTGAAGGTAACGAGCTTGTTTTTAGTAAAAGGGGGCTTACAACTAAAAATTCAACAATAACTTTGGAAAACAATTTCGGTTATAAAAAAGAGGTAAGTATTGCTGGAGCGAAGATTAATGTTAAATAAAAAGATACAAGGGTTAACTAAAAGTAAAAAAAGTGCTTTCAGCCTTATTGAAGTCATGGTTGCGCTACTTATTTTTGCTATTGCGATGCTTGGGATAATACCTTTATTAATAAACTATATGCGAACAAATGTTATGAATGAAGTAAGAAATAATGCAAATTATGTTATGCAAGAGGTTATAAACAATATTAAAAATGAAAATTTTGATAATATTTATGATGGGAATATGACGCAAAATTATAATGATATACAGTACGATGTCAACTGGACAGTTGAAGATGATAACGTCTCCTTTTCTCAAATGAAAAGAGTTACTATTGTACTAAAATGGCAAAAACCATATGGGGAAGGTGAAGATAATTTAACAAGTGAAATTTTTATTAGGAAATGACTTATGAATAAGATTTATATAAATTTTATGTTTAATACAAATAAAAAGGGGGTAACTTTAATAGAATTACTTATTGCTATTGCAATAGTTTCAGTTATGATGTTAGGTGTATATTTGACATATACCTCTTTTACCAAAACAGCCATCGATACAAGACAGATTGCAAGGTCCGAGTCTGAAGTAAATCAGGCACTGCTTAAGTTAGAAAAGTTATTACAGTCGGCAGGTTTTGGTATAGATGAAAGGGAAAGACCGTTTTTTGTTGTTAGTAAAAAATTAGATAACTCAACCTCAATAACTTTTAAAACCCTCTTTGGGGATAAAATAGAAGCTGGACTGTGGGAAGTTTGTGTGAATAAAACGAGAATTGTCACTAAAAACTATCCTGTGGTAGTATTAAATGAAGAAAAACAATTAGAAGAGTCTTATTCTAATACAGACAATTGTAGGGACGGAGAAATTCTATATGTGTGTAAGGATTCAAACAATAATGGTATATGTGATAATATAGACGATTCAAATGATAACTATTTTTTTGAAAAAGAACTAAGATTATCAGCAGATACATCTTCAAACTATGAATGGTCAACCCACTGCGCACCCAATACCAGAAATCTTCTTTTAAATAATGAACCTTACCTTGGATGTATTGCTGATTTTAAAGTGGATTATACTGATAATACTGTAAAGCTTGGTATAATTTATCAAAGTGGAAGCAAAAACAACTCACCGTTATCAAAAACCTTTAGTTACGATTTTTTTAGTGAAAGCTATACATTAACTCAAAATCAGGAGTATTATAGATGGAAAAAAGTAGAAATTATTTTAGATTTGGTAAATTTAAAATAAATAAGAATGGTTTTGCACTTGTAACAGTTTTGGTTTTTGCTGCAGCTATGTTAATCTTGGCAACGTCAGTATATTATTTTATAATACAGGGGACCAAGTTTTCTGGTTCAGTAAAACGCTACAGTAGTTTAAAAGAAGCTACTGAAGGCGGAGTTACTTTAGGAATTGAAATAGTGAAAAATTATAATAGGAATATTGAATCGATGTTTTCAGGGGTTAGTCTTGAAGCAGTGGATACGACTAAATGTGGCCTATCAGGCAACAGTCTAGATAGTTATATTATTAATGCAGATCCTGAGGATATAGAGTGTACAAAGTATATATCGACGCACCCATGGTTTAAATTTGAAAGTGGAAATTACGAAGTTTCAGTTTATATTATCAAGGTCTTCCAAGGTGCACTTTCTGGTGTAGGTGGTTCAACATCCTTTACCGCAACCAGTAATGTTGGTACTTACAAGTATTTATTTAAAATAATTTCTCAGGGTAAGGATAAATCTAGTGACTCTACAATTATTACAGAAGCCCTTTATAGGTTAGTAATTTAACTTTATACTTTTATGCATTTTTAAAATAAAATATTTTGACCATCTAATTTTGATATACTACTACTATATTTCTTAATAATTTTTCTAAAACAGGTGATAGATGTACAAAACAGTTTTTAAAATATCCAAGATGGATTGTCCTTCAGAAGAGCAACTAATACGTATGAAGCTTGAAGAGGTGAGAGATATTGTTCATATGGATTTTGATATTTCAAATCGTCAGTTAATAATTTATCATGAGGGTGATTACAAAAATATATTTAAACGTCTTGAAAGTTTAAATCTTGATACTTCAATAGTAGAAAGTATACCGGCTGAAGATGTTAGTAATGTAGCAGATAATTTAATTTATGAAAGAAAACTGCTGTGGCAGGTTTTGGGTATTAATTTTTTCTTCTTTGTTTTAGAAATATTTACAGGTTTTATTTCAAATTCCATGGGGCTTGTGGCTGACAGTTTTGATATGCTTGCAGACAGCATTGTATATTCATTAGCACTCTTTGCTGTTGGTAAAGTTGCAGCTTTGAAAAAGAGTATTGCAAAATCTGCAGGGTATTTTCAATTGATTCTTGGTCTTATGGGGGTTGTTGAGGTGCTTAGAAGATTTTTTGGGCTTAGTGAAGTTCCTGTGTTTCAAACTATGATAATTATTTCAATTTTGGCACTTATCGCAAATAGTCTATCATTATATTTGCTCCAAAAAAGTAAAAGTAAAGATGCCCATATGCAAGCAAGTATGATTTTTACATCAAATGATGTGATTGCTAATCTTGGGGTAATTGTAGCTGGTGTGCTCGTGTATTTTACAAATTCTAAATATCCTGATTTAATTGTTGGGTTGATTGTATTTTCCATAGTATTACGAGGGGCATTTAAGATTATTGAGCTTTCAAAATAGACTAAATGAGTAGATAATAAATCGAAATTGGTTGACTTTTAGTTTAATTAAGACTATTATGGTCTTAATTAAAGATTCAGGTTAATGGAGTACGTCTATGAAAATAACAAGGGCTGGCGACTATGCCTTAAATGTGATGGTATATATTGGTTCCCAAGAAAAAAATAAATTGTTTATGAGAAACGAACTTTCTGAAATATGTGGTATACCTGACAGTTTTTTAGGTAAGATTTTGCAATCACTTGCAAGAGAAGGGATTTTATATTCTGAAAGGGGTAAAAAAGGTGGGTTTAAACTTTTAAGAGATCCATCTGAAATTACTCTATATGAAATAATTAAGGCTGTGGAAGGGGATATAAAGATAAACGATTGTCTTGTAGATTCAAACTTTTGTGCTGGGCTTTCCAACTGTAATATACATTCAGTTTTGAATAAAATTAGAGATTCATTTATTGAAGAGTTAAAGAAATATACACTTGAAAATATTATTAAAGGTTAAAAAGTTAAAAATCTACATATTCTAACTTATTAATAAATAAGATTAAAATTTATTTATATTCGTATCATATAGTTATAAGACCGGACATTATTTTGTATTGAAATTAAAAAAATATAGGCTACAATCGAAAAGCTTGTCTTCAAAAAAGCTATATCGGAGGAAAATTAATGATTAAAACAGATTTATTAGAAAAATTAAATAAAGAGCCAAAATTATCTGCTAATGCTATTACTGTTTTGAAGAAAAGGTATCTAAGAAAGGATGAAAGCGGCAATGTTGTGGAGACGCCTCAGGGGATGTTTCAGAGAGTAGCAATAAATATTGCTACTGCTGAATTAAAATATGGCTTCGAATCTAAATATGAAGAGTACGCATTTAAATTTTATGATATGATGGTTGATTTAAAATTTTTGCCTAATTCACCTACGCTTATGAATGCAGGCAAAGAGTTGCAGCAGTTGTCAGCGTGCTTTGTTTTACCTGTAGAAGATTCACTTGATAAGATTTTTGAGTCTGTCAAGCATACAGCACTTATCCATAAGTCAGGGGGAGGTACAGGGTTTTCTTTTTCAAGGCTTAGACCAAAAGACGATGTTGTAAAATCGACAAAGGGTGTCTCAAGTGGTCCTGTATCCTTTATGAGTGTCTTTGATTCTGCTACTGAAACAATAAAACAGGGTGGTACAAGGCGCGGTGCAAACATGGGGATTTTAAGGGTGGATCATCCTGATATTATGGAATTTATTTATGCGAAACAGGATAAAAGTAAGCTCACAAACTTTAATCTTTCTGTAGCTGTTACAGAAGAATTTATGGAAAAGGTTTTAAAAAATGAAGAATATGAGCTCAAAAATCCGAAGACCGGTAAAGTTGTGAAAAAATTAAATGCAAAAGATGTTTTCGACCAGATGGTCAAGCTTGCTTGGGAAGGTGGTGATCCAGGAATAGTTTTTATTGATAGAATAAATAAATTTAACCCAACACCTAATGAAGGGGAGATAGAAAGTACTAACCCTTGTGGTGAACAGCCACTTTTACCTTATGAATCATGTAATTTAGGTTCAATTAATCTTGGTAAGTTTGTAAAAAATAATGATATTGATTGGGATGACTTAAAATATGTAATTCATACCGGTGTAAGATTTCTTGACAACGTTATAGATATGAATTGTTATCCAATTGATGAAATAGACAAAATGACAAAGAAAAATAGAAAAATAGGACTTGGGGTAATGGGTTTTGCTGATATGCTTGCATTGCTTGATATCCCTTACGACTCTGATGAGGCTATAGGTTTGGCTGAAAAGGTCATGAAATTTATTCAGGATGAAGGTAGACTTGCTTCATCTGAGCTTGCAAAAGAAAGGGGCAATTTTCCAAATTTTGAAGAAAGTATTTATCCTAAACTAGGTTATGAGTATATGAGAAATGCAACAGTTACCACTATTGCACCTACAGGTACAATATCTATCATTTCAGGTTGTTCTAGCGGAGTTGAACCGTATTTTGCAATTGCCTTTTATAGAAATGTTATGGATAACAACAAATTGGTAGAGGTCAATCCGATATTTAAAGAAAGAGCAAAAAAAGAGGGCTTTTTCACTAAAGAGCTTATGGATAAAATAGCTAATGCAGGTACATTACACGATATTAAGGAGATACCTTCCCACATAAAAAAGGTCTTTGTTACGGCACATGAAATAGCTCCAGTATGGCATGTCAAGATGCAGGCTGCATTTCAAAAATACACCGATAATGCCGTAAGTAAAACTGTAAATTTTCCCAATGAGGCGACGATTGATGATGTAAGGGATGTTTATATACTTGCTTACAAGTTAGGGTGTAAAGGGATAACGATATATCGTGATGGAAGTCGTGATGCACAGGTGATTAACCTTGGGACAAGGGAAAAGAGTGCTAAAGAGGAGGTCGTTCAGGAGTATCATGGTGTTTTTAAGCCAAGACCAAGACCAAAGGTGTTGTTTGGTAAAACTCTCGAGATGATGACCGGCTGTGGTAAATTGTATGTTACAATTAACTTCGATGAGAACAATGAGCCATTTGAAGTGTTTACAAGTATGGGTAAGGCCGGAGGCTGTGCTCAGAGCCAATGCGAGGCCATAGGAAGACTTATTTCACTTGTTTTTAGGTTAATAAAGTATATTTTAGCACTGTTTGATGTACTAAGAAAATTTTTTCCATCAGGATCTAAAGGCCCGCTACCAACTACTAAATACCAGCTTCCTTTAGATGTTTTATCTCCCTGTCTAATTATTGAAGGGTAAGATAGTGTGAGTGTATTATCTGGTAGTTGGTATTCCCACAGTAATTTTGGCTGTTCAGGTGTTGTAACATCAATTGCAAATATAGAAGAGCTATACGTATTATCAGTAATTATTTTTTTACCACCGAACCCCATCATTCCGATTAAAACTGTCCTCCAAGAATCCTTTTTATCTTGTTCATCACCAATTGAAGCATCAATTAGCATAAACCTGTAATCAACCTTAGGTACGTGGCATGCTTTCCCTTCTTCAAAATACCATTGTAGATATGGTAACGCATTTTTAGGGATAAAAGCCCATAGCTCTTGGCCTAAGCTCGTGTTGTTGTCAGGGTAAACTTCAGCAACAGAATTAGAATCACTACTATCTTTTATTTTACCACTGGCAAATGCATGAAGCATGCCATCATTAGCGCCAACAAATAATAGATTTTCTCTTTTTGTAACTATATCAGAATTTACAAATGAATGGTAAGTACTATCATTGTAAATTAAATCATAAGCATTGACCTGTTGGTTTTTTAAAACAATTGGTGTTGAGTTAATAATATCTCCTAATTTATATACTCCACTGCCAGTATTCCTACTTCTTGTATCAGAATAATCAATCCCTCTTATGAAGTTTATTAATTTTTCTGTTGATGATGTATCAAGCCCCCAAACGTTAGAAATATAATTAACTGTATCAGAGTTTGTATTAATAAAATTATTGTCTAATGTATATGTACAATTAACTGTACAATCTTTATTATATGCTATTTTTCTATTTTCTGCATTGGTGTTTTTTAATACACTAGCAGCACTCCAGATTGGATTTAGATTTTTAAGGTTGTATCCATCTCCGCTTGGTAAATCACATGAATCAGGGATAAGATCAGAGTCACTGTCATCAATTTTAAATCCTCTCGTTTCTCCAAGTGTGTCTAAAAATTTAAAAATCAAAATACTATCAGTGGCTAACTCTAACTTATTATTTTCATTAGAATCCTCTCTTATATTATCCTTATCATCAATGAAGTAAGTTTTTATATCACCAATCCAATTTATTTGAGTATTATTATCTTCAAATTGTGGATAATAATAAGCTTGATAAAGCATCGAAGTTTCACGCTTTTCTGTAGAAACCGTTGCTATAGCAGTACCTGAATTTGCTCTTTTTAATATATCGTCAAATATTGCTATTAATTGTTCTTTTAATTCTAGAGCATTTTTTGCACTAAAAAAAGTATCTGGCAATCCATCTGGGCTTGACGTCCTATTTAAATTATCTATTGCATCCCAGTCTGAGTGAGAAGAGGGCAAAGTTTCACATGCGCTACCTTTGCCATAACCAGCATCAACCATTTGGCAACTATTATCTGGGTAGTCTGATGTTCCCCCTGGCCACTCGGAACCTGAAATATCTTTATCAAATGCACCATACATCGCCACATTTTGCAAAGAAGTTATACCTGTACCTTCAAGAAACATTCCAAAAGAATATACTGCATCTATATTTACAAAAATATTATCCTTGTTTCTTATACCACCAAGATGCATCTTGTGTGCAGGAACAACTGGATCCGGTGAATTGCCATTAATATCAAGGTCATCAATATTATTTGAAGGAGTATTCCATTGTCCATCTGATGCAAGTATTACATAATTACTAGAACATGGTGCAAATTGACATTTCAATCCATTACCATCTCCATTATTGCATATCCACAAAGGATCTTTAAAATGATTTGAGTTATCAGATCCTTTATCAGGGTCTAATCCTCCATATTGAGCATCATTTTGTAAGTAATAATTCCAAACATCCCACATAGCAGGCCCTGAAGGGGTACTACCACTAACTGTAACGGTATTAATGGAAGTTATTAAATTTTTATAAGGATATGACGTATCAGTGCTATTTGCAGTCAAAAAATCACCAACATAAACGCTTCTTCCATTATTAGAAATACCATTACCTGCGAAAAACATAATTCCTATTCTAGGTCTATTTTCTTTTTCTTTAAGCTGATATAGGACTGCATCCATAATGCCATGATGGCTTGTGTTATCATACAAAGGTAGTTCTATTTTAATACCATTATAACTTTCAATAGTACATGTGTTTCCTGTACAAGCTATTTCAGGATCACACTTTTGAGTATTACCAACTGCTCCTGGACATTCTGCAGGTACACCACCAGTCATTGCCCACTGAAAAATGTCAATACGTGTCATATAGTTCCAGTTTAAACAAGAACCGCTGGCAATTGTATTTACACCAGGATTAGTATATTGCCATAAGTTCTCATCACAGCCAGAGTGAGTTACATTTGTTTCTATCCATTTATAACTATTATTAACTTTTACAAACTTGTAAACTTTTTTTGGGTCAAATAAACCTTCGTAATTTTTACTTGAGTCATATTTTTCATAATATGCATACCAACTCATACTGCCGCTAATATCTAAAGCAATCATAACTGTTGGAGGAACAGACGCAGTAAATGTTGCCGGTATGTAAGAATAGTCTGTACAGCTATTTGCTGAGATTGCTTTTTGAGCTTGTATAAAGTATAAAGAGAACAATAAAATATAAAATATTACTTTTTTCATTTAATCACCTCAAAGGCATTGAATTTAAATGGTGTAAGACATCTTTGCATTGATTTTCTTCTACTAAAACAGATATACTATTGCCAGGTTGTAAGTTATTTATAAAATTTAAATCATTTGAATATATCTTTACTTGTTTGTTGCAATTTCTATTATTAGGTTGTACGACAATATATTGGTTATTTTTTTCTATAACTGTCCCTATAATGATAAGATTGTCGAAAGCATTCAACAGTAAAGAATAAAATGTAAAAACAAATACAAAAATCATTTTCATAGCTCACCTCTTTGCTACTAATGTATATTATCTACCATAAAAAAATCGTGAAAATTTAAACTTTCCCAAATTATACCACAATTTTTTGTTTTGGTAAGTAAAATTTATGTGTTTTGGTTTGACATAAACAATTGTTTGCTGGTAATCTGGCTTTATGAATAAAGAGAGCGTTTTTTGTTACGAGATAAAAGGGGAAAAGTTTAAAATCATTACAGGTGCATTTGGTAGCGGTGAGCATGAAACTACCCTTGGGTGTGTGAAATTTATTGAGTCTCTTGATTTGAAAGGGAAAACGTTTCTTGATGTTGGATGCGGGACAGGGATTTTGTCGGTAGCAGCTTTAAAATGCGGTGCAAGGTATGCAGTCGCTTTTGACATATCTTTCAAAGCCTGTGAGACTTGCAGGGTAAATGCAAAACTTAATGATATTGACAATATTTATGTTGTTTGCGGTGACAACAGATGCATAGACTCAGATTTTGATGTAATTGTTGCAAACATATATGTTGAAATATTATTGGAGCTGATTGATTTCAATAAAAAATGTCTTAAGAAAAGTGGAACATTAATTTTATCTGGCATACCGGTTGAAGAAGCATATACCGTAAAATCAAGATATATTGATGCAGGTTTTATCTTTGAAAAAGCAAAGTACCATGAAGACTTCGTAACAATGCAATTTCAAAAACTATGAAATTCTGTTTTTATAATCAAAATAGCTGAAATCCTTTTGATATGTTATGTTAAAATTCCTGTCAAAATAAATTATTGAGGGCAGTTCAATCCCGTTAAAAGTGGTATTTTTAACAAAAGAGTAAAGTGCCATATCAAGAAGCACAAGCCTGTCCCCTATCTTTAATGGATTTTTAAACGAATAGGTGCCTATAAAATCCCCTGCAAGGCATGATATTCCACCAAGTTTGTAAGTATATTTGTAAACACCTGGCTTCTCAGCACCAATAATTTTTGGGGTGTAGGGCATTGCCAGCACATCTGGCATATGGGTTTCCGCTGAAGAGTCCAGAATTGCAATATCAATACCGTTTGAAATAATATCAAGCACTTCAGTAACAAATACCCCGGCATTCAATACCACAGCTTCGCCAGGCTCAAGATAAACTTGAATATTATCGTATTTTTTTCTAAATGTGTTGATAGTGTTTATCAAAAGATTTACGTCATAGTCATCTCTTGTTATATGGTGTCCACCGCCAAAGTTTACCCACTTAAGTTTGTTGATATATTTGCCAAATCTTTTTTCAAAACTTTCAAGTACCCTTACAAGCACATCTGCATTTTGCTCACACATAGCATGAAAGTGAAAACCATCCACTTGAGAAATGTCAAAATCTTTCAAATCTTCAGGATTTATTCCAAACCTTGAGCCAACTGCACAAGGGTCATAAAGCTCAACTTCCACTTCCGAATGGCCGGGGTTTACTCTGAGGCCTACCTGCTTTCCACTTAATTTTGCTGATTTTGCATATTTGTTAAACTGGTTTATGGAGTTAAAAATAATAAAATCTGAATATTGAAGCACCTCATCAAACTGCCTTTCTGTAAAGGCAGGGGCGAATGTGTGCACTTCTTTGCCAAACTCTTCTCTTCCAAGCCTTGCTTCTACCGGTCCGCTTGCACATACGCCGTGAAGATATTTTTTTATAATCTGAAATCCATATGGCTGGGCAAAAGCTTTGAGTGCAAGAATAATTTTGGCACCGGTACTTTTTTGAACATGGTCAAGTATCTGGCAATTTTCTTCAATTTTATTTTCACTGATAAGATAGCAGGGTGTTTTCACCCTGCCGGTAATTTCTTCAGGAAAGTATTTTTCAGCTAATTCTATAAATTTTTTCATTCTGGAAGGTTCCCTTCAAAATCAACAATTTCCCATGGCAAGCCATATTTATTAAGAGCTTCCATAAATTTGTCAGGGTCAAGCTGCTCTACATTAAACACACCTGCGCCTTTCCATTCTCCTGTCAAAAACATCATAGCGCCAATCATTGCAGGTACACCGGTGGTGTATGAAACAGCCTGTGCCTGCACCTCTTTGTATGCTTCGGCATGGTCGCATACGTTGTAAATATATTTTTTAAATCTCTTTCCATCCTTCTTGCCGTCAAAAACACAACCGATAACAGTCTTACCTGTATAATTTTCTCCGAGGGTGCCGGGGTCAGGCAAAAGTGCCTTTAAAAATTTTAAAGGAACGACCTTGCAACCTTCATAATCCACTTCATCAATTCTCGTCATACCGACATTTTGCAATACTTTCAGGTGAGTAAGATAATTTTGCGAAAATGTCATCCAGAAACGAATCCTTTTTAAGCCTTTGATATTTTTTACAAGTGACTCAAGCTCTTCATGATACAAAAGATAACTTTCACGTGGGCCAGCTACAGGATAGTCAAAAGTAAAATGCACTGAGCCATCTTCAATTATCGGTGGAGTTTCTACCCATTTTCCATCACTCCAGTGTCTGACCACCTGTGTAACTTCCCTTATATTGATTTCCGGGTTGAAATTTGTTGCAAAAGGATGTCCGTGATCGCCAGCATTACAGTCGAGGATATCGATATAGTTTATTTCATCGTATAAATGTTTTTGTGCATAGGCACAAAATATATTTGTTACGCCCGGGTCAAATCCGCAACCTAAAATTGCCATAAGCCCTTTTTCCTTAAATTTGTCCTGGTAAGCCCACTGCCAGCTGTATTCAAAATGTGCTTCATCTTTTGGCTCATAGTTTGCTGTATCAAGATAGTTTACACCTGCCTCAAAGCACGCATCCATAATGGTCAAATCCTGATAGGGCAAAGCTACATTTATTACGAGGTCTGGTTTGTATTTTTTCAATAATGTTACAAGCTCACTTACATTATCAGCGTCAACCTGTTCAACTTTGATATCTACATTGTAATTTTTTTTGACTTCTTTTGCAATTTGCTCACATTTTGAAAGTGTTCTGCTTGCAAGGCAGATTTCAGTGAATACTTCCGGTAGAGAGGCACATTTTTTTGCAACGACATTTCCTACTCCACCTGCTCCAATGATAACTACTTTTCCCATACCAACTCCTTTTATTCGTTTTTACATCCTGCAATTGTTTTAAGATAGCAGTTTTCACTTAAGAATACATAAAGTCTTCCCAAAGTGTATTTTTTTGTCTCATCGTCTATTAAGTCCGATTCTTCAATCTTCTGTTTCAGTCTTCTTTCCACATCTTTTATATCATAATCCATATCGTCAAGTATATCCAGAATATTTTGGGCTTCAATTATGTTTTTAATTTCGTAATCGCCATCATCATTAAATTCCACAGTAAATTCAGTGGGGTGGGTAAAAAGGTTATGCTGCATCCCCATAGTTTCCTGGTATGCTCCCACAAGGAAGAAACAGAGAAAATAATCCTCATCAGTTAGGTTTACATCGTGAAGAAAAAGAGGCTTTTGTGTGTCGAAAGAGATTTCTCCGTCACTGTCACAAGTAATGTCCCATAGGCTTGCAGAGCGTGTTGGTTTTTCATCGAGCTTTTCAAGGGGCATTACTGGGAAGTGCTGACCTAAACCCCAATAGTCAGGAAGGCTTTGAAAGATTGAAAAATTCAGGAGGTATCTTTCCTGTATCATATTTTGTATATTGATAATATCTGTCATATCCTTATTTTTAAGCAGGTCGACAGCTTTCTTGATTATAAGGTGTACCAGTATCTCCGTATTGCTTCTGTCAATTAAATCAATGTATCCAAGGTCAAAAAGTGTTAAAAGGGATTCCATATGGTCAAGGCTGTCGTGTAAAAATTCAACTGCATTATTTTCATTCATAATTTTGTAGAGTTCATAAAGCTCATCAATTAATGGCGGATTTTTTTCCTTTAAAATCAATTCTTTCTGGTCATATTCCTGGGAAAAAAGCTCCAAAACAGGGGTTACGACAACCGCATGGTAAGCTGCCACAAATCTTCCGGCTTCTATATAAATATCAGGCTCAGGAACATTTTTGTTTTGGGCAATCATTTTTAGCAAATAGACAACGTCACTTGTAAATTCCTCGAGGGTATAGTTTTTTTCATACATCCCCTTGTGCTGGCTGTATTCGACAGCAAGCCCACCGCCTAAATCAACGGAATTTAAGTTTTTTGCACCCATTTTATACAATTCAGCATAAATATTGCCTGCTTCTCTGAGTGCCTTTTTCATAGGAGAAATCTCACTAATCTGTGAGCCAATATGAAAATGTATCATTTTGAACTGCTCAAGCATATTTGCAGACTTTAACATTGTCATTGCCTCAACCAGCTCTGCAGAAGTAAGACCAAATTTTGAATTAATACCTCCACTTTTTGCCCATATACCTATACCTGAGCTGTGCAGTCTTATTCTAAGCCCAATATTTGGATAAGGTGGTCCCATTTCTTTGGCTACTTCCAGAATGGTTTCAAGCTCATTTATCCCTTCAATTGTGATTGTGATATCGTGCCCCATCTGGGCTGCTATAAATCCCAAGGAAATCATCTCTTTGTCTTTAAAACCATTTACGACTATCGGACTGCCAAGATTTGTATAACTCATTGCAATTATTAGCTCAGGTTTACTTCCCGCTTCAAGTCCGTAGTTGTATCCATTGGTCATATCGGTAAGGGGGATTACAAAGTTTGGAAATTGATTTACTTTTAAAGGAAATACACCATTGAATCTCCCTTTATATGAATATTCCTTTATTGAGTTGTTAAAACTGTTAAAAAGTAAATCGAGTTGACTTTTAATCAGATGGGGAAAACGGATTAAAAGAGGCCCTTTGTACCCTTCGCTTCTAATTTCCTTTACAATGTCGACTATTGAAGGTTTTTTTCCATAATTTACAATTACTTTACCGTCTTTAATCTTAAAATAGTTTTTGGACCAAATTTTGATTCCGTAATCCATATTTTACCTCAAAAAAGGATTTGTCTTTTTTTCAAACCCTATTGTTGTTTTTTCTCCATGACCCGGTATGACAACCGTATCATCAGGAAGTGTGAAAAGCTTTGATTTTATACCTTTTACAAGAGCATCAAAGTCAGAATATGGAAAGTCTGTTCTGCCAACAGACAAATAAAACAAAGTGTCTCCGGAAATTACAATTTTCTGGTTTAGAATATGAAAACACATTCCGCCAGGGGTATGGCCTGGCGTTGCAAGTGCCTTTATTTTTATATTTTCGATTTCGAATATATCTTCGTCTTTTATATCTCTGTCAATTTTGGGAGCCTTTCTTGGCGGAAGGCCAAACAAGACTGCCTGTTTGGCTGTTTCTTCCATGATTTTTTCATCTTTTTTGGACATATAAAATGGAATGTTGTACTTATCTTTAAGCTCATCAACTGCACCGATATGGTCAAAATGGCCATGGGTATTGAGAATATAAAGTGGCTTTAGTTTGTTTTTTGTAATATATTCGTCAATTGCATTAAAGTCATCGCCCGGGTCAAAAATTATACATTTTCCATTTACTGAAAATATTGAGCAATTTACGTAAAGCGGTCCAACATCAAGAATTTGTAACTTCATAATTACACCTTTATAATTATTTTTTTTCCAAGATTATAGTTACAGGGCCGTTATTTACAAGACCTATTTTCATCTTTGCGCCAAAAATACCGGTTTTTACTTTATCCTGCCCTAAAATTTCTTTGCATTTATATATAAATTTTTCATAATATTTGATTGCTGTATCTGGTGGCATGGAGCTGGTAAAATCAGGTCTCATCCCCTTTTTTGTATCCCCTGCAAGCGTAAACTGGCTGACAATAAGGATTTCTCCGCCGATATCCTGAACGGAGAAATCCATTTTTCCATTTTCATTTTCAAATATTCTAAGCCCGCAAACCTTTTTTGCCATATAATCTATAAAACTTTCTTCATCATTTTTCAAAAATCCTGTTAAAATCAATAACCCCTGTCCAATTTCAGAATATATTTTTTTATCAATCTCCACATAGGCACTTTGAACTCTCTGGACACAACACTTCACTTTAAGACTCTCCTGATGTTTATGTTTAGCAACTTTAAACAAAGGAAGTAACTAATAGCAGAAATCGCAATGACAATCAATACGTTTAGATTATAATTTTTTAAAATAATTAGTATTGCTGACATAAAGAGTGTGGCAAAAATAAATTTTATAATCAGCCTTGAATTAGCCTTGAAGTTAAATTTATAGTCTTTGATATTTATGTACAGTAATAATGAGTTGACTAATGCTGCACAGGTAGATGCAAGTGCAATTCCAGAATGGGAAAGCCATTTTATAAATAGCAACATGAATATCAGATTTGCTATAAAGGAAATAAATGCAATTTTAACAGGTGTTTTGGTGTCTTTTCTTGAGTGAAATACTTTGGTAAAGAGGTTTACAAGGGAATAAAATATAAGACCTATTGAGTACATAATTAATGCTTCTGCTGTATTTTTTGTGTCTTCTGCACCGAAAAGGTTTCTTTGATAAATAAATTTTGTAATTTCATCTGAAAGAATTATTAGCCCGGCAGTTGCAGGAAGTATAATTAAAAATATTGCTGCAATTGATTTATCTATCAGCTGGTATTGTCTTTCGGTAGTATTTTCGGTATTTAGCTTGCTTAATTCAGCAAGCGCCACAGAGCTTAATGCTATAGAAAATACGCCAAGGGGGAACTGAAAAAGTCTATTTGCATAATATAAATATGAAATACTCCCTTCTTTTAGAAATGAAGCCACAATTCTTCCGATCGTAAAATTTAGCTGGCTTATCCCAACCCCGACTATTGAAGGAATAATCAAAAGGAAGGTTTTTTTAACATTGCCATCAATCTCTTTTTTGAATTCCATTTTGTATCCGAAATAATATGAATATATGAACAGCAACACAAACTGCAACAATCCTCCTACAAATACTCCGTAAGCAAGATAAAAAATGTTTCCGTTTAACTTCCAGCCTATGTAAGCACCAGCTATCATGGAAATATTCAAAAGTGCAGTGGAAGAATAAGGGATAAAGTAACTGCCCAAAAGATTTAAAAATCCGGCAAATATTGAGGATAAGCTTATAAAAATAAGGTATGGCATTACTATTTTCAGAATACCTGAAGCAAAAATTACCGTATCCTGGTCATTTACATATCCTGGCAAGAATATAATAACAAAATATCTGGAAAAAATAATTATTGTGAGAGTTACAAAGCCTACAAGAATAAAAAGATAAAAAAGCAGTTTTGTCATGTATGTATTTGCATAGTCACTCCCTTTATTTTTGTTTTCAGCTAATATAGGGAGGAAAGCAGATGAAAGGGCACCTTCTGCAAATAGTGCCCTGAAAAGATTTGGTATGGCAAATGCAACAAAAAAAGCATCGGTATATTTGGACGCACCAAAAAATGCTGCGACTGCTAAATCTCTGATAAGTCCGAATATTCTGCTCGTAAAAACCCCAAAACTGGAGTTGATTATCTTTTTAAAAAGGGTGTAATTTCTTTCTTTCAATGTTCTTCCACTTTAAATATATTATAAAAAAGACTAAAATTTACTTTACACATAAAATTATACACGTTATAATACGTTATAGTTGAAAATGGAAGCAATTTTATCTTTAAAGGAGGCTGTTAAATATGACCAAGTCAGAATTAATTGAAAAATTATCGTTAGAATACCCGGAGATGACCAAGAAGCAGGTAGAGTTCATTGTAAATGGTGTTTTTTCATCTATCAAAGATACCTTAAAAAATGGTGGCAAAGTTGAAATAAGAGGCTTTGGCAGCTTTAAGGTAAGGCAAAAGAGCGCAAAGACCGGAAGAAATCCAAAAACCGGCGAAAAGGTTCAGGTTCCTGCCAAAAAGATACCTTATTTTAAGCCAGGAAAAGAGATTAAAGAGCAGCTGATTAATCTGTAAAAATGTTTTTTTTGTAAACAATATTTGACTGTTTATTTATAAAATAAAAGGCACCGCAAATTCGGTGCCTTTTTTGTACGCCGGACCCCGGCGATAGATTTTAAGCTCAGCTAAATCCCGAAGAGCCACAGGATGCTGTGGACGTGTTACCCGAAGAAAGAGATGAAATTTTACTCATTTTCTTTTCTACGTTATCAGATTTGCAGTTTGGGCATTCAACCTTTGTATCCTGCTTGATAACAAGTTTTGAAAAGCTATTTTTACACTCTTTGCATTCGTATTCGTATATAGGCATTTATCCCCTCATTATTTTAAAGATGTTTATTTAGTGCATCAACATAAACACCTTTAGGTTGAACGCCAATAAACTGCTCAACAACTTTTCCACCTTTGAAAATAATAACAGTAGGGATACTCATAATCCCAAATTGAGCAGCAAGTTGCTGGTTATCGTCTACATTCACTTTTCCTACTTTTGCTTTACCCTCAAACTCAGTGGCAAGCTGATCGATTGTTGGAGCAAGCATTTTACAAGGTCCGCACCACACAGCCCAGAAGTCCACCAACACTGGAACATCACTATCTAACACTTCGCTCTTAAAATTTTCACTTGTAAATACAGTAGCCATCAATAACCTCCTATTTTGATTGATTTCACAATATATATTTTATATAAAAATTGTCAACAAAAACGAAATTATTTTGTATGGTTGGAAAAAGGTACAATAGTTAAAATATATGAAAATATTTGCATATTTATATGTTGGAGGAAAAATGACTGAGCAAGTTTTAAAGTATTTTAAAGAAATTTCTGAAATTCCAAGATGTTCAAAAAATGAGAAACATATAATCGGATATTTGAAACTGTGGGCAGAGAAAAAAGGCTTTCGTTATAAAGTCGACCGGGGTGGTAATCTTGTTGTTTATGCAGGCAAAGGTTTAAACGTTATTGCTCTCCAGAGTCACGTGGATATGGTTTGCGAAAAGTTGAAAGATAGCAATCATGATTTTGAAAAAGATGGTATAAAGCTTGTTTTTGAGGGTGATTTTGTGAAGGCCAGTGGAACGACACTCGGTGCTGATAATGGGGTAGGGGTGGCTATTATGATGGCGCTCTGTGATGATGAAGATATATTGAGAAATTTAAGCCTTGAACTTTTATTTACCGTTGATGAAGAGACGGGGTTGAATGGAGCAAACAATCTTGAAAAAGGGCTTCTATCCTCAAAGTATATGATTAATCTGGATACGGAAGATGATAATGAAATTATAATAGGTTGCGCAGGTGGAAGAGATATTTATGGTGAAAAGGGGTATGATTTTATTGAAAATGGTGAGAATAGAGGCTACCTGATTGAAATTAAAGGTCTTTTTGGCGGACATTCAGGTATTGATATTGATAAAAACAGGCTTAATGCAGTTAAAATTATGGCTGAAGTCCTTCTTAGTATTGACGATGTAAAGATTTCAAGTATCTCAGGCGGTACGAGACACAATGTAATTCCGGTCAGCGCAAGTTCAAGTATTTTAACAGCTTATCCTTTTAAACACTTGCAACATATTTGTAATGATATTTGTGAAAAGTACAGAAACGCAGAGCCGGGACTTTCTATAAATATTACGGAAGATACTCTGTCTTGTCAGTATATTGATGAACTTAATAGCAGAGAGATATTAAATCTCATTTCAGAATTACCTTCAGGGGTAATACACAAGGAAGGTGAATATGTCGTAACATCTGCAAATCTTGCAAAAGTTCGGACTGAAGATAAAAATATCAAGTTTTTGCTGAGCATCAGAAGTTCGGTAAAGGATTTTAAAGAGAAAATTTATCATGATATTATGTCCAAATTTTCTGAATATGGATACAATGTTTTTGGGGATAATGATTATCCTGCCTGGCAGCCGGATTACAATTCAAAGCTGCTAAAGATTGCAGAAGAGATTTACAGAAAAAGATATAATGATTTGAAAATTAAAGTAGTCCATGCAGGACTTGAATGCGGCATTATAAAAGAAAAATATCCGGATATCGATGTGATTTCCATAGGTCCGGATATAGATTTTCCTCACAGTGTGAATGAAAGGGTAAGGATTTCATCCATAGGCAAGACTTACACTTGGGTAAAAGAAATTTTAATGACTCTTTTTTAGCAAAGTCCCGGGTTGGAAATCATTGGGCAGGTTTGGGGTGGAGAATACTTTAAAACATGCCTCTTCAAACTCTTTCCTGATTTTTTTACTGCAGGCGTATGTGACAACAACACCATCATTATCAAGTAAATCGTACAGTCTTTTAAATATTTTGATATCCCACATTTCAGGATTTTTTGATTTGCTGAATGGATCAAAAAATATCACATCAAACTTTTTGTTTATTTTAAATATGGTTTTTGATGCATCTCCGAAATGTATATTGAGACTAAAGTTATCTTCGACTGTGCTTTTTAGAAGTTTTCTGAGTATTTCATAACCTTTATAGGGGAAAAATATTAAGTTTTCTTTGACAATTTCAGGCAATTCACGGTCAATTTCAAGGGAAATTATTTCAAGTCTGTTGGTTGCTCCGGATTTGATAGCTTCATCAATTGTTATTGCAAGATTATAGCCAAGCCCAAAGCATATATCAAGCAGTTTTACGTTACCTTTCTTCAATCTGTCTATTATCCCTGAGCCCAGCACAAATTTATAAAGGCTTTCATTGTAAGCACCTACCGATTTGGCTCGATATGCTTCATTGTATGTGAGATTGAAGAATGAAAACGAGCCGTCAGTAGTAGAGAATATTTTTTTGTCTTTACCGTATAGTGGGACTAAATTGGGCATTTTCAAAAACTATATGTCTTGTATCATTCATTTTTTCGGGATAATCATCTCTGAAATGACCCCCACGGCTACCTTTTCTGGCAATTGCAGCTTCTGTCATAAGCTTTGACACTATAAACATATTCTTCAATTCTCCTGAATCTCTGTCGTATGGCATCTTTTCATAAAACTTAGGAAGATAGTTATCTATAAATTCAAGGGCAAAGCTTAAAGATCTTTCATTTCTAACTACACTCACATTTTCCCACATAATATTTTGTAGCTCGGTTTTCAGGAGTGCGTAATTTAACTTATTGTCCATCGAAGGTTTTATAGAAACAGCAGGCTTTGATGGTTCATCATATTTCGTATCTATTATCGCGGCCTTTGCTGCTCTTGCCCCAAATACAACACCTTCAAGAAGTGAGTTACTGGCCAGCCTATTTGCTCCATGTACCCCTGTACAGGCAGTTTCTCCGCATGCGTAAAGTCCATATATATTTGTTCTTCCCCACACATCGGTTTCAATGCCACCCATGTAATAGTGAGCGGCAGGGCTTACAGGTATTAAGTCTTTAGTAATATCAATTCCATATTTCAGACAGGTAGAGTATATTTTGGGAAATCTGTTTTTTACATAAACACTGTCAAGATGGGTGAGATCCATAAAAACGTATTTGGAGTCTGTTTTTTGCATTTCAAAAAATATTGCTCGACTGACAACATCTCTTGGGGCAAGCTCACCCATTTCATGGTAATTGTGGCAAAATCTTTCGTAATGAATATTTTTTAAAACTGCGCCTTCACCTCTCATCGATTCGCTGAGAAGAAAGGCAGGAGCATTTTCCACATGAAGCCCTGTCGGGTGAAATTGAAAAAACTCCATATCTTTTAATGTGGCACTCGCTCTGAAGGCTATCGCCATTCCATCCCCTGTGGCAACCTCGGGATTTGTAGTCCTTTCAAATATTCTGCCTGCGCCTCCAGTTGCAACAATTACAGCTTTGGAGTAAAAGTAATGAAAGGAATTATCGTTTTCATCAAGAGTTATAATTCCGCACACTTTGTTATCACATTTTATCAAATCAACCACAAAGTAATTTTCAATTTTATCAATCTTATCGATATTATTTACATAATCCTTTAGAGCTCTGACAATTTCATGACCGGTGGCATCGCCGCTTGCATGTATGATTCGGTTTACGCTGTGGGCGGCTTCCCTTGTAAATGAAAGGTGGTCCCCATGCATATCAAATTTTGCGCCCATTTTAATAAGCTCTTTGATATATTTAGGTCCTTCCTCAACAAGTGTCATTACCGCGTCTTTGTCACACAGACCGTCACCAGCCCTGATTGTGTCTTCATAATGAAGATAGATATCATCATCGTCTGAAAGCGCTACAGCCACACCACCTTGTGCATACTCCGTATTGCTTTCACCAAGTGAAGATTTTGTGATTATTGCAACTTTACCTTGCCTGGAAAGCTCTATGGCGGCTCTTAGACCCGCCACGCCACTTCCAAGCACAATATAGTCATAAAAGCTTGCGTTTATCAAAATCTCAGCCCCAGTTTTAGTCCGTATTGTTTAACTTCGCCGATACTTGCTTCAACGGTAATATTCAACAGAGGAAGTGGTGAAACCTGAAGCCCCAAAAGTCCCCTGTAAATTGTCTCATGTACATCATCAAGAGTTACAAGGTCACTGTTTTCACTTGCGTTTACACGGAGCATCGTAATGCCTGCGTATGGTGTAAGAAAAAGAAAGCCTTTACTTATCATAAGATCGCCAGAGTAAGTGTTTACATCAATTTCATCTATCCCTTCAAGTTTTGAAAAAGCGCCCCTTATGCTAATAGCAGGCATTGTTATACCACCTTCAAGTATTGCATATTTTACTTCTACACCCCAAAGTTTGATGTCAGTTGAAGGAACAGATGAGTACATTGCTCCAACATCTATATTAAAAGGCAGCCCTTTTTGGAGGTGAATTCTGGCAGTAGGAATTGTAGGAATTGTATCACCATTCTTGAATGTTAATTTCCAATAATCTTTGTCGTCGTTTATTTCTGTAACTATTACTTCTGCTGCGGCATCAAAGCCAGTAATCCCGAGAGGCTCTGCGGGGGACATAGGGTTAAATGCAAGGGCAACGCCAAGTTCTTTGGTAGCAGATTTAAACATATCCTGAGTAAGGCCTGGGTCAAGCTTGATATCTTTGGCAAAAGATGTGACCGTTGAGATTAAAATGGCTGCGGCAACCAGTAAAAATTTTTTCATCTTTTCCTCCTTTTCAAATCCGGTAGACCGGTATCTTTGTAGAGATATTTCTTGCTTCTTGTAAATGCACCAAATTTTATAGATTTACATTTTTTCTTTAGCTCTTTAAGCATATTTTTAACGCCCAAAATCTCTTCTTCCAATATTGTACCACTTTTAAAAAAAATGTCACTATCAATTGCCATATTGGATAATTTCAAAAAATTTAGATTATATGTGGTAATAAAGTCGATTAGGCTCTGGACATTTGGTCTTATATCTGTAAATCCTGGCAATATATTGAGGTTAAGGATTATTTCAAAGTTATATGTTTTGGAAATGTCGATGAGTTTCTGGGCATTTTTAAAATAAGTTTCATACTCCTGATGAAAGCCAAGAATATTGTGTGCAATAGAATTGTTAAGAGAAGAAATATTTAGCGTTACAAGATCAATGTCAGAATTCAAAATTGATTTTATGGTATCAATGTTAATCTGGTAAGGTTCTATATTTATAGTTATATTATCATTCTTTTTAATCTCTTTTATACAATCGCATACTTTCTGGATAATTTTATCTTGTGTAAGATTTGCAAATGTTATGACAAGGTCTTTTTGAGAATTATTTAGAAAATTAATCATTTCAGATATTTCTTGTACGGAGTTGTTTTCAAGATAATAAGTATCAAGAATAAGCTCATTTCCGAGTGGTGTGAGATTTTCGATATCTTTATATATGCTTTTTGACATTTTGGCGAAATGCCTGATCAAATTATTTGAGCCGCTATATGTGCTTAGTATATCTTTAAAGCTTCTTGCCTGGGTGATATCAGATGTGAGTATATCTATTTTTATGGCTGAAAAATAAAATTTTTCATCCATAAACCCCACTGCGGTGCAGGCTTCGTTTATGGGCTTGCTGTCTTTTGTTTTCAGAAATGCTGGCAGGCTAACCCTGAGATATCCTTTGGGAGGCACAACGTAAATGGGATAACCTCCATCAAATTCGATGATTTTGGCGCTTTCCTGATCATAGGCATATGGTTTTGCGTTTTCGATAAATTTAATTTTTGAGTATTTAGGAAGCTCTTCAAGCTCAGATTCATATGGGACAATGTTGAATATATTGGTTTTGCAACACATTTTAAGAGTAGGGTGGTCGTAAATTTGTCCCTTTTTGTCAGCAAAAAGAAGATTTGGTATTTTGTACATTTATTGTATCACCTTCTGATGGATATTAAAATTCGGGCTAAATACTATTGTTTTTTTATCTTTTTTGCAATATATAATTCATAGTTTTAAAAATAATTTGAGGTGAGTTATGACTGATATTATTGATGTTTATGCCAGGGAGATTTTGGATTCAAGGGGTAATCCCACTGTTGAGGTTGAGGTAGTTACAAGCGATGGGACAGTAGGTACTGCGGCGGTGCCTTCAGGTGCTTCTACAGGGGAGTTTGAGGCGGCAGAGTTAAGAGATGGTGATAAAAACAGGTTTATGGGTAAAGGTGTACTGAAAGCTGTCCAGAATGTAAATGAAATCATTGCCCCTGAAATAGAAGGAATTGATGTGCTGGAACAAAAGCTTATAGATGAAATTTTGATTGATATTGACGGTACGAAAAATAAAGAAAAGCTTGGTGCCAATGCTATTCTTGGTGTTTCGCTTGCATGTGCAAAAGCGGCTGCCAATGCACTCGGGTTGCCACTTTACAAATATATAGGTGGAGTATTTGCTCATCAGTTGCCAGCACCAATGATGAATATTTTAAATGGTGGTAAGCATGCTGATAATAATGTGGATATTCAGGAATTTATGATTATGCCCCTTGGAGCATCTTCATTTAAGGAAGCTTTGAGAATGGGGACAGAAACTTTCCATAGCCTTAAAAAAGTACTGACTGAAAAAAGGTACAATACAGCTGTTGGCGATGAAGGTGGCTTTGCTCCAAATCTCAAATCAAATGAGGAAGCACTTGAAGTGATTTTGATGGCCATTGAAAAGGCGGGGTATAAGCCTGGTGAAGATATATATCTTGCTCTTGATGTTGCATCAAGCGAACTTTATAAAAATGGAAAGTATATAATGGCTGCAGAAAAAAATCCTGAAAAGACTGCTGCGGATATGATTGAATATTATAGATATCTTGTTGCAAAATATCCGATTATTTCAATTGAGGATGGTCTTGCTGAGGATGACTGGGAAGGGTGGAAAATGCTGACTGAAGCAATCGGTAACAAAGTCCAGCTTGTTGGCGATGATCTTTTTGTGACAAATACAGAAAGGCTTAAAAAAGGTATTGATAACAAAATTGCAAACTCAATACTTATTAAACTGAATCAGATAGGAACACTTACCGAAACCCTTGCAGCTATTGAAATGGCTAAAAGAGGAGGTTATACCTGCGTAATTTCTCACCGCTCAGGTGAAACTGAAGATACTACAATTGCAGATTTGTCAGTGGCTGTAAATGCCGGTCAGATTAAGACCGGTTCAGCGTGCAGGACTGACAGGGTGTGTAAATACAATCAGCTGATAAGAATTGAAGAAGAATTGCTTGATCAGAGCAGTTATCCGGGGTTGTCAGCTTTTTATAATTTGAAGTAAGGAGTATTAATGTTTTATGAAGAAAAGCTTGCAAGGCTTATTTGTGAATATAGCCTTGAAATAAAAGAAAATCAGGTGGTCGAAATAAGGGGTGAAGCATGTGCCGAGCCCCTTATTAAGGCCTGTTTTAAAAAAATACTGCAGATGGGTGCATATCCGATAGTTAAAATGAGTTTTGCTGATCAGATGGCGCTTTTTTACAGGTATGCCAATGAGAAAATACTTAAAATGATTCCCGAAAGTATTATGGTGGCAGCAAAGACTCATGATGCAATGATTTATATTGATTCCGAATCAAATACCAAGCAGTTGTCGGGTGTAGATAAGCAGAAAATAGCTGTCAACAGAAATGCCACAAGAGTTTTGAAAGATATTATGTTTGAAAGGGAAGCTCATGGAAAATTCAGGTGGAATATTGCACCTTACCCTACTGCAAGTATGGCTCAGGATGCCGAAATGGATTTTGAGTCATACTCTGAATTTGTTTTTGACGCTTGTAAACTCAATGAAGATGACCCTGTTGAAGCCTGGAAGAATGTCAAAAGATTTCAGCAGGGCATAGTTGATAGATTGACAGGTGTCAAGTCTATCAGGATATTAGGTCAACAAACCGACCTAACTTTAAACGTTGAGTCAAGGAAGTGGATAAACTGCTGCGGCAAACATAATATGCCTGATGGTGAAGTTTTTACAAGCCCGGTGGAAAATAGTGCTGAGGGTGAAATGTATTTTGATATGCCAACATCCTTTTTGGGGGTTGAGGTTCAGGGGGTTTATCTCAAGTTTGAAAAAGGGAAAGTTGTTGAAGCAAAAGCAGAAAAAAATGAAGATTTTCTTTTGAAAATGCTTGATACTGATGAAGGTGCAAGGTTTGTAGGGGAAATAGCATTTGGTCTTAATGAAAATATCAAGTTTCCAACAAAGAATATTCTTTTTGATGAAAAAATTGGTCAGACAATGCATTTAGCAATAGGCTCATCGTATCCTGAGGCTGGCGGCAAAAATAAGTCGGGACTGCATTGGGACTTGATCAAGTCTATGAAAAACGGCCGGGTTTACGCTGATGGAAAACTCATTTATAAAGGTGGAAAGTTTATTGATGGATAAATTTTATTTTTATGGTCCTGTAAAAACTTTTTTTAAACCTGAAAAGGAAGAGATTTTCCGTGAGTTGTTAACGTACTATGATAAAATAGGAGTTATTTCCGGGAAATCAGCCATATATAAGACAGGTTTCAGAGATTTTCTTGTAACTACTTATCAGGAAAAAGAGTTTTTATTTTTTGACGAAGTAGAGGAAAACCCTTCAATAAATACCGTAATAAAAGGGGCAAAATTTTTAAGAAAAAATAGGTGCGAAATCGCCATAGGTTTTGGGGGCGGGAGCAGTCTTGATGCAGCAAAAGCAATGGCATTTTTTGCAAAAAATGAGGGTGGCTTTTATGAAATGCTTTCAAAACAAATAGTAGAGCGTTCACTCCCCCTTATACTTGTCCCAACCACCTGTGGCACCGGAAGTGAGGTAAATAATTATAGCATAATAACTGATGTAGAGAAAGCAGACAAAATAAATTTTTCTAAAGAGACTACTTTTGCTGATTTTGCAGTCTTGTTGCCTGAATACTTGACATTTCTTAACGAAGAGGTGCTTATTTCAACCCTTTTTGATGCTTTTACCCATGCTTTTGAAGGGTATATTTCTCTAAAGGCAAACCCTTTCAGTGATTATATTGCTGAGGCAGCCTTAAAAAATATAATTAGCATTTTAAAAACATATTCAGAATGCAAAAGCTTCGACTATGAGAAAGCTTTATATTCTTCTTCGCTTGCCGGTTTTGTCATACTTCACACCGGCACAACACTGCTTCACGCTTTTGGATACTATCTTACAAACCATAAAGGGATACATCACGGAAAGGCCAATGCTTTACTTCTTCCGGTTTACTTTAAGATGCTCAAAAATAGCTCTGTGAAAAAAATGAAGAGGTTGAACGCATTATAGATAGCAATGAATTCGATATTTTTGGATTTATTGATGAATTTTATAATAAATCTTTTATTAAAAATATTTTAGATGAAAACGAAGTGGAAGACTTTGTAAAATATGCCATTGGCAAGAAAAATGCCACGTTTACCCCTATTGAGACAAATTTTGAGAGTATTTTGAAATATTTTCAATAAACTTTAAGGGGTATAAATCTCGAGTATTTTTTTTATGTATGATTTTGTTTCTTTAAAATCCGGTATTGCCATATTTTTTAACACATTTCCAGGCCCGGCATTGTAGGCTGAGAGAGCAAGCTCAAGATTGTTAAATCTCTTTAATTGGATTGACAGATATTTTACACCTGCCTCAATGTTTTCCTTGTAATTAAATGGTTTTGAGTATCCCATCTCAAAAAAAGTAGCAGGCATAACCTGCATAAGCCCTATTGCACCTGTTCTTGAAATGGCAAATTCATTATATTTGGATTCCACCTGTACCACCGCTTTTACAAGTTTTGGATCTATATCGTACTTTGGTGCAACCTGGTCAATGTAATCATTGATTGTTTTTTCAGATGTTGGTCTAATAATAATCCCGGTGTCAGTTACAATATACTTGATCAGGAGATATACACTTGAGGTTCTGGTTTTTAAAAAAAATGGGTTTATTAATGCTTTGGGGTTTAATGTGGTTATAAAACAAAAGAGATTTAGTATTGCAATGTACGAGATGAATGCCACAAAGATTAATTTATATACTCTTGATAACATATCTTAATATTTCATAAAAAGTGCTTGCGGTCAATTGTTTTAATGTGTTATTTTCCAATAAAAAATTATATGGGGTAATAATGAAAATTTCTGAAATTTTGAACAAAAAGGAGTTTATAGTTTCTTTTGAATTTTTTCCACCAAAAAAGGAAGAGAATGAACATATTCTTTTTGAAACTATTGAGAAATTAAAACCTTTTAATCCTGATTTTGTTTCAATAACTTATGGGGCTGGTGGAAGTACAAGGGATAAAACGGCTTACTGGACAAAACTTATAAAAAAAGATTTTGATATAAATGTTATGATGCACCTTACATGTATTGCAGCAACGAAATCTGATATAGATGCTAACCTCAGTATGCTTGAACAGGAAGGTATTGAAAATATTCTGGCTTTGCGTGGAGACCCACCCAGGGACTTTCCTGAGGATAAAATAAAAAAAGAATTCAGGTATGCTTATGAGCTTGTAAGTTTCATCAAAAATAGAGGGGATTTTTCTGTTGGTGTTGCGGGATATCCCGAAGGGCATATTGAATCTGAAAATCTTGAAAAAGATATAGAACATCTTAAGCAAAAGGTTGATTGTGGAGCAGATTTTGTTGTTACCCAGCTTTTTTTTGATAATACCTATTTTTATGATTTTTTGGACAGGGCAGCTAAATATAATATTAATGTGCCAATTATACCTGGAATTATGCCTATAACAAATATAAATCAGGTGATAAAATTTACAGAGATGTGTGGTGCAACTGTTCCAGAAACTTTAATTAAGGAAATGATTGATAAATCTGAAGAAGATATGTTTAAAATTGGTGTTGAATACGCAATTAAGCAATGTATAGATTTGAAAAAAAATGGAGTTAGAGGACTTCATTTTTACACATTGAACAAGTCTGAGGCTACTAAATTGGTACTCGAGGGTTTATTGTGATAATTGACTACGCTCCTGACTACACTTATCCGCTTTATAGACCACCAAGTGAGGCTTATTCACTGATATTTCAGATAACTGAAGGCTGTTCATACAATAAATGTACGTTTTGCGGTATGTATGTAGATAAGAAATTTTCATTAAAACCTTTTGAAAAAATCAAAATAGAAGTGGAGAGAATGCCTGAAAAATACCGACTTAATGTGCGGAGAATATTTCTGGCTGATGGTGATGCTGTTTCTTATCCTACTGAAGGGCTTATCAAAATTCTGGACTATTTAAATGACAGATTTCCTTATGTTGAGAGAATCAGCTCTTATGCCGGTCCTCACGCGATAATGAAAAAAAGTATTGATGAGTGGGTAGAGTTTAAGAAAAGAAAGTTGAATCTTTTATATTTTGGGCTTGAGAGCGGGAATAATGAAGTGCTTGAATTAATGAATAAAGGGATGAAAAGTGATAAGGTAAAGCCTAAAGTTATTGATATTCAGGAAATAGGGATAAATTTTTCCGTGATGATTATTTTGGGTGCAGGCGGAAAACTTTTGTCAGATGCCCATGTATGTGATACTGCCTTATGGATTTCTCAGGTTAATCCTAAATATTTAGGGATGTTGACGCTTTTTATCAGACGAAAAAAAGATTATTTTGACAAGATTCAAACCCCTACAGTTGGTGATTTGATTACAGAGTCAAGAAAGATTGTCGAAAATATAAATGGCAGCGGAATTATTTTCAGAAGCAACCATATTTCTAATTTTGTTACACTGAAAGGAGTGCTTAAAGAGGACAGAGACAGACTTTTAAATCAATTGGATTATACTTTAGAATACATTAGAAAAAATGATCTCTTCGATAAATATCCTGATTATTACAGGGAAGAATTTTGATGAAGCCTGTGAAATATATTTTTATTCCATCTATCAGGGAAGCAAGACTGATATTTGATTGTAATTTTGAACTGGATGAATACGGCTACTACATTGGAAAATTTAATGATTTTAAAATAATTGTTTCAGGTGTGAGTAAAACCAACATTTCAATTGTTGCCACAATTTATTTCTTAAAACAGAAACCTTCAGTTGCATATCTTGTGGGGATTGCTGGCTGTTATCGTTATTCAGGTGTTGGGATAGGTGATTTGGTTTCCATAAGATATGATTATTTTGTAGATGAAGGGATGGTATTTGAAGATAAGATTGTTTTCTTGAGTGAAATGGGATTTCCTGTGTGTAAAGACAACAGGGTAAGTTTTTGTGAGTATGAAAAACTGAAAATTGTAGATTCCAATACGGTTTCTTTTTTAAGCAGCTCTGATGATATTGCAAGGTTGTATTATGAGAAAACCGGTGCCTCAATAGAAAACATGGAAGGTGCAAGTTTCGGGCTTGTTTGTTCGGTGTTTGGGGTAAAATCTTATCACATCAGAGGTGTATCAAATTATTGTGGCAACCGTAATGAGCAATCGTGGGATACAAAAAAATCGACATCCTCATTAAAGAATTTTTTTTTGCAATCAAATCCAGATATATAGTTAAGTAAATATAAAATACTATTTCATAACAGAATAATTGTTTTGTCTTATTAACTATTTCATAAACACGTTTTTTTAATTTATTGTTTTGAGTTATTTATTATACTGCTTATTAAATTAATTTTATTGACAACAAAAGTAAATTATGTTTTATTATTGCGACATAAGCTGATATAGGGGGAAAGTATGGAAGAAAAAATCAAACAGTTGATGGAGCTTAATGAGAAAGCAGAGCTCGGTGGTGGTGTTGAGAGAATCAAAAAAATGCATGCTCAGGGGAAGCTTACTGCAAGGGAAAGAATTGATAAACTATTGGACAAAGGGACTTTTGTAGAGCTTGATAAGTTTGTTGTTCACAGATGTAATTATTTTGGAATGGAAAAAAATAAGATTTTAGGTGATGGTGTAGTTACAGGGTATGGAAAAATAAATGGTAGAACAGTTTTTGTTTTTGCTCAGGACTTTACTGTATTTGGTGGTTCACTTTCAGAAATGTTTGCCAAAAAGATATGTAAAATTATGGACCTTGCCATGGAAGTTGGCGCTCCCGTAATAGGCCTTAATGACTCTGGAGGTGCAAGAATTCAGGAAGGGGTGCTTTCGCTGGCAGGTTACGCTGATATTTTCCTGAGAAATAGTCTTGCAAGTGGAGTTGTTCCTCAAATTTCTGCAATTATGGGGCCTTGTGCCGGTGGTGCAGTTTATTCACCTGCCTTAACAGATTTTATCTTCATGGTTAAAGAAACAAGCTATATGTTTATTACCGGCCCTGAAGTTGTAAAAACAGTTACAAGTGAAGTCGTTACAAAAGAGGAGCTTGGTGGTGCTATGACCCACAACACCAAGAGTGGTGTAGCACATTTTGCAGCAGAAAATGATGAAGATTGTCTTCTTAAAATAAGAGAACTTATGAGCTATCTTCCAAATAACAATATGGAAGACCCTCCTGTTGTTCCTACAAAAGATGACCCCAACAGGACAGAGATGTCTTTAAGAGACCTTGTTCCTGTTGATCCAAATAAACCTTATGATATGAAAGAGATTATTACGAAGGTTGTTGATGATGGCAATTTCTTTGAAGTTCAGGAATTTTTTGCAAAAAATATAATTGTTGGCTTTGCAAGGCTTAACGGTAAAACTGTTGGTATTGTTGCTAACCAGCCTTCTGTACTTGCCGGAGCTCTTGATATAGATTCGTCCGTTAAAGGTGCAAGATTTGTAAGATTCTGTGATGCGTTTAATATTCCTCTTCTTACTTTTGTGGATGTTCCAGGGTTTATGCCTGGTGTTTCCCAGGAATATGGCGGTATTATAAAGCATGGTGCTAAACTGCTTTACGCCTACTGTGAGGCGACAGTTCCAAAAGTAACCGTAATTACGAGAAAGGCTTATGGTGGCGCTTATGACGTTTTGAGCTCCAAACATGTGCGTGGTGATATTAACTATGCATACCCTACTGCTGAGATTGCTGTAATGGGGCCAGATGGTGCAGTACAGATTTTGTTTGCAAAAGAGGTTGCAAATGCTGCTGATCCGGCTGCAAAAAAGAAAGAGTTGACCGACAGTTATAGAGAGACGTTTGCCAATCCATACAGGGCAGCAGAACTTGGATTTGTTGATGAGGTAATTCTTCCTGAAGATACCCGCCCAAGATTGATTCAGGCGTTTGAACTTCTGGCTAACAAGCGTCAGTCTGTTCCACCTAAAAAACATGACAACTTGCCATTATAAAACGCTTATTGGAGGAAAACATGCCTGAGATAAAAAAAGTATTGGTTGCAAATAGAGGAGAAATTGCGATTAGGGTTTTTAGAACTTGCAGGAAAATGGGGATTAAGACTGTTGCAATTTATACCCATGCTGACAGAAAGGCTCCTCATGTAAGATATGCTGATGAGGCCTATTGCATAACTGACAGTCCTGCTGATACAAGTTATTTAAAGCAAGATAGAATAATAGATATTGCCAAAAAGACAGGGGCAGCAATTCATCCGGGCTATGGATTTTACGCTGAGAATGCTGGGTTTAGAAGGGCTTGTGATGATGCAGGGGTAATATTTATAGGGCCTTCAGCCGAACATATCGATATGATGGGTAGTAAAACCGGAGCAAGGGCAGTTATGGCTGAAGCCGGTGTGCCTACTGTTCCAGGGACAAAAAATCCTATTAGAGATATTGAGGAAGCAAGAAAGATTGCAAGGGAGATTGGTTATCCCATTATGCTTAAGGCAGTCTATGGTGGCGGCGGAAAAGGGATGAGATTGGTCCATAAGGAAGAGGATTTTGAATCGTCTTTTAGAACAGCAAGCAGTGAGGCCTTAAACGCATTCGGCAATGGCGATGTATATATGGAAAAATTTATTATAGAGCCTCACCACGTAGAGGTTCAGGTTATCGGCGATATGCATGGAAATGCAATACACTTATTTGACAGAGAGTGTTCCATACAAAGAAGACATCAAAAAGTTATTGAAGAAGCACCTTCCCCTTTCATATCAGAAGAGACAAGGCAAAAGATGTGCAGTGTAGCTGCTGAGGCTGTAAAGAAAATTGGATATTTCAGTGCAGGTACGTTAGAGTTTATAGTTGGTGCTGATCAAAATTTCTATTTTCTTGAAATGAATACGAGGTTGCAGGTCGAACATCCAGTAACTGAGCTTATTACGGGTATTGATATAGTCAGGGAAATGATTTTTGTTGCCGAGGGTAAACCATTAAATTATGCTCAAGAAGATGTACAACGAAACGGGCATGCTATAGAATGCCGTATCTATGCAGAAGATCCTGCAAATAACTTTGCACCGTCTCCGGGTCTTTTGACAGTTTATCAGACCCCTGAAGGCCCTAATGTAAGGGTGGAAAGTGGTGCGTATCAAGGGTATGAGATTCCGCTTTATTATGACCCAATGATAGCAAAGGTTTGTGCAAATAGTAAAACTCGCCAGGGTGCAATTGAAAACATGAAAAGGATACTTTCTGAATATATGGTGGCAGGTATTAAAACATCTATACCTTTCCACTTGAGCGTATTGAAAAATGAGACTTTCCTGAGCGGTGTTTATGATACAGGTTTCATTGATAACAAGTTCGACATGGAAGAGATGAAAAGAAGAGAAAATGAGGATGTGACCGTACCTGTTATTGCAGCTGCAATCAAACAGCTTCTTTCTGAAAAGATTTCTGCTGCTCGTGCCGTTACAAGACCTGAAGTTGGGGATTCAAACTGGAAACGCTTTGGTAGAAGTGTAAACTTTGCAAAAACATTAGGATAAGAGGTGGAATATGGCTGTTAAAAGAAAATATTTTGCAAATGTAGAAGGGCACGAGGAAGAGCTTGTAGTTGATTTGACCGAGGTAAGCCCTTCAAACTATACAGTTGTTATGGGGGAACAGGAATACAAAGTAGATTTTGAACAGATAAATGAAACAATATATTCAATTATCATAAATGGCAGGTCATATGCCATAGATATGAGTGAAAAAGGTGATAAGTTTGAAGTAATTGTTGATGGAGATAATTTTAATGTTGAAATCTTAGATGAGATGAAAAAGCTCATGAGGATGAGGACATCTTCAACAGTTGAGGGGAGACAGATCATAGAAGCACCTATGCCAGGCTATATCTGGAAAATGCTGAAAGAACCAGGTGATGAGGTCAAAGCTGGTGAGCCTATAATGATTCTTGTGGCGATGAAAATGGAGAATGAAATCAAGTCTCCAAAAGATGGTGTTGTTACAGAAATATTTGTCAAAGCCAGCGAAGACCCTAACGAAAGCACAGTCAAAATGGGTGATAAACTGGCAATAGTAGAATAAATTTATGGGCCTGCTTAAACAGGCCCTTTTTACAGATATTTGTATCTAATTTGTATTAAACAAAAGAGGTTTCTATGAAAAAATATACTATTAAAGATTGGGAGAATCTCGCAAAAAAGGAAATTAAAAGTGACGATTTGTCAAAGCTTATATGGAATACCCCGGAGGGTTTCCCTGTAAAACCCCTTTATACGCTGGAAGATATTGAAAATCTTGAGACCATTAACACATTGCCAGGACTTGAGCCTTTTATAAGGGGTCCAAGAGCTACTATGTACACTGTAAAGCCATGGACAATAAGGCAGTATGCCGGGTTTTCTACTGCCGAAGAGTCCAATGCATTTTATAAAAAAAATCTTGCCGCAGGTCAGCAGGGGCTTTCTGTTGCTTTTGACCTTGCTACCCACAGAGGTTACGACTCAGACCATCCAAGGGTAGTAGGGGATGTGGGAAAGGCCGGAGTTGCTATTGATTCTGTTGAGGATATGAAAATTCTTTTTGACGGAATTCCGCTTGATAAAGTTTCTGTTTCTATGACAATGAATGGGGCAGTGATACCTATAATGGCAAATTTTATTGTTGCAGCAGAAGAGCAGGGGGTCAGTCAGGAAAAACTTGCGGGCACTATACAGAATGATATTTTAAAAGAATTTATGGTTAGAAATACTTATATCTATCCGCCTGAGCCTTCAATGAGAATTGTGTCAGATATTATTGAATACACAAGCAAATATATGCCAAAGTTTAACTCTATCAGTATAAGCGGGTATCATATTCAAGAAGCAGGGGCAAATTGTGCGCTTGAACTTGCTTTTACTCTTGCTGATGGGCTCGAATATATCAGAGCTGCATTGTCAAAGAGTTTAAATATTGATCAGTTTGCGCCAAGACTGTCATTCTTTTTTGCTATCGGGATGAATTTTTTTATGGAAATTGCAAAGCTTAGAGCCGCAAGACTTTTGTGGTCTAAGATTGTAAACGAGTTTAATCCTAAGGATCCAAGATCGATGGCTCTAAGAACACACTGCCAGACATCAGGCTGGAGTCTGACCGAACAGGACCCTTACAATAATGTTATAAGGACTACTATTGAAGCTATGGCTGCAGTCCTTGGTGGCACGCAGTCTCTTCATACAAATGCCCTGGATGAGGCAATCGCTCTACCTACTGAATTTTCTGCAAGAATAGCAAGAAATACTCAGATTATTATTCAGGAAGAGACAAATATTTGTAATGTGATAGACCCTCTTGGAGGTTCATATTACATTGAAACTCTTACCAATACGTTAGCTGAAAAGGCCTGGGAGATTATTGAAGAGGTTGAGGAGCTTGGAGGGATGACAAAAGCTATTGAAACAGGGATGCCAAAGCTCAGGATAGAGGAATCTGCTGCAAGAAAACAGGCAAGAATTGATGCAGGGCTTGATACTATTGTAGGTGTAAATAAATATAGACTTGAGAATGAAGTGCCAGTTGAAATCCTTGAGATTGACAATACTGCAGTGAGGGAAGCTCAAATCAGGCGTCTTAACAAGGTAAAGTCTGAAAGAAACAACGATGCTGTCAGAAATATACTTGAAAAATTGACAAAAGCTTGTGAAAATAAAAAAGAAAATCTTCTTGAAATTGCTGTTGAAGCAGCAAGACTTAGGGCAACTGTCGGTGAAATATCCGATGCTATGGAGAAGGTTTTTGGAAGGCATAAAGCTGAGGTAAGACTTCAATCAGGAGTATATATGAGTGAAGTTTCTGATAAAGAAGATTTTGTTCAGGTTAAAAATATTGTTGATAGTTTTGCCGAGGAGATTGGAAGAAGACCCAGAATACTTATTGCAAAGATGGGCCAGGATGGTCATGACAGAGGGGCAAAGGTTGTGGCCACAGGTTATGCTGATCTTGGTTTTGATGTAGATGTGGGGCCATTGTTTCAAACTCCTGAAGAAACTGCGAAAATGGCGGTCGAAAATGATGTGCATGTGATAGGTGTGTCAAGTCTTGCAGCCGGACATAAGACACTTATTCCTCAACTTATAGAAGAATTGGAAAAACTTGGTGCTGATGATATCATTGTAACAGCAGGTGGTGTAATTCCAAAGCAGGACTATGATTTTCTTTACAAAAGCGGTGTTGCATGTATTTTTGGCCCTGGCACTCCGATTCACAGGGCAGCAAAAGAGGTAGTTGAGGCAATAAAGGCAAAAAGATACCCAAAAGCAGTCAAAAATGCAAATAGATGAAATAGTTAAAGGGGTGCTGTCTGGTAGCAGGCGGCACCTTGCCAAAGCTATAACTCTTATTGAAAGCAGAAGGGAAGAAGATTTCAGGAAGTCTCTTAAACTTCTTGATGCTATTGTACCATATTCGGGAAATTCTATAAGAATTGGGATAACAGGAACTCCCGGGGTTGGGAAAAGCACATTTATTGAATCATTTGGACTTTATCTGATTGATAAAGGTTACAAGGTCGCTGTTCTTGCAATTGATCCTTCTTCTCAAAAAACAGGTGGCAGCATTCTTGGTGACAAAACGAGAATGGAAGAACTCAGCAGACATGAGATGGCTTTTATAAGGCCTTCTGCTTCCGGTAAAACGCTTGGTGGTGTTGCAAGAAAAACAAGGGAGTCCATGATAGCTTGTGAGGCAGCTGGTTACAATGCTATTTTGGTGGAAACAGTTGGAGTAGGTCAATCTGAGGTAGCGGTAGCAGATATGGTTGATGTTTTTACATTGCTTTTATTGCCAAATTCAGGTGATGAGCTGCAGGGGATAAAGCGTGGGGTAATGGAGTTATCTGATATTATACTTGTGAACAAAGCAGAAGATGACAACCTTGATAAAGCAAAACTTGCAAAATCCCAAATTGAAAACGCCCTGATGATGCTTTCCCAGAGGGATGACGGATGGAATGTGCCTGTAATACTGACAAGTGGGTTAAAAAAGTTTGGTTTTGATGATTATTTTGCTTCTTTAGTTGAGTTTTTTGATTTGATGAGAAAAAACGACTTTTTTCAAAAAAAAAGGCAATCTCAATATTTGTCCTGGATGTGGTCGATGGTTGATGACTATATAAAGGAAAAAATACATTCTGATAAACATATGAAAGAGATAATCGACAACTGTCAGGAAAAGATAGTTTTGAAGGAAGCATCCCCTTTTTCAGTGGCAGAAATTTTGATTGATAATCTGAAAAACATTTTTGAGTAGATTTATCAAATAGCTTGAATAGAAAAATCAAATAATTTCTAAAAAGTGTTGACAAAAGACAGTCATACTGTATATTCTCTATTAGGTATTTGATAGAAATACCAAATACCCTCCTCCCCCCTCCTTAAAATATATGGAGATTGCCGGCTTCAACGAGGCCGGCTTTTTTAATGTTCAAATTTTGTTGGTTTATATTTAGAAAGAGATTTTTATACAAAAGTCCTTAGTGGTGGATCGCCATTTTAGCTTGAATCTATTTTTACTTAGGAGTTTTTCCGCAATGTTTAATCCAACGCCCAATCCCTTATGAACATCTTTAGAAGTATTAGAGTTGTTTATATTGTTTTTAATTAGAAGATATTTTAAATTTTTGTATAGCCCTGACTTTATTGTTATCCTATTTAAACCATAATTTTTTGTGTTATCGAATATCAAATAAAGGGCATTGTAGACTTCATCTTTTGTGCAGGTTGCATATATTTTTTTCCCATATTTTTTAATGTAAAATGAATTTTTTAAATCAAAATCCTCGATAATATTTTCAATTAGTTTAACAATATCTACGTTTTCTTTGGAATATGAATTGATACTTAATTTTTCTGTTATTTTGCTAATGTTGTTCAGGTCGGTTTCAAGCATTTTGTTAATATTTACAAGTCTTGTGAGTGCGTCTTTTTTCCCTTTGTTTAATAGCTCAATATTTATTTTTGTGGTGGCGAGAAAGTTTCTCAACTTGTGTGAAAATACAAGGAATACTGCTTCGACAGTCTTTAAATACTGTTTTTCTCTGTCAAGTGTTCTATAAATTGTCAGATAATAAAGGATTGCTACAGAGAATATAATTATTATATCCCAGTATAAAAGAAGTAGCATTTTGTCCTTTATCTGATTTTTTATAAAATCTTCTTTAATATAGAAATAATTGGGTTTCTTGATTTCAAAAAGCACATAATTATTTTTTATAGAACTATCGTTTACTATTTTTAAATAATCAGGTAGCGTAATTCTTATATTTTTTGATATAAGCTCCTGATACAGCATAATTTCTTTTTTTAAATTTTCTTCCGTCTGAAATTTAAAGGTTTGAATAAAAATAAAATTTATCATTGTTAGCCCTATGATAATTACGGTTATCAGAAAAAAGAAAAATTTTAATTCAAATCTCAGGCTTTTAATTTATATCCCCTTCCTTTGTAGGTGATTATTGAATCTTCAGGGAGAATTTTACGTAAATTTTTTATATACGTTCTGATCGACTCTGTGCCAACGGGTTTGTCCCCCCAAACTCTTACAAGAATTTTTTCAAATTCGACAATTTCTCCCCTGTATCTGATTAATAGGCTCAGCAGTTCCCATTCAATTTTAGTAAGTGTAATCTCAATGTTATTTTTATAAAGTGTTTTTTCTTTTAGATTAATTTTTATATTGTCTATAGTTATGCAATCATCACAATAGACCCTTTTGGATAAAGCCTGTATTCTTAAAACAAGCTCCTTCGGGTCAAAAGGTTTTACGATATAGTCGTCACATCCGTTTTGGAAGCATATCTCCTTTGAGGCTATGTCATCCTTAGCGGTAATAACTATTACCGGTATGTTAATGTTTTTATTCTTGAAAGTCCGAAGCAGGTTTTCACCTTTTTTGTCTTTAAGCATAAGATCAAGCAAAATAATGTCATAATTTTTAACTTCATAATATAAAGATTCATCAAAAGGGAAGCATATTTTCACTTCATACAATTCTTCCAGATACTCTTTCAATGACTCAGCCAGTAAGATGTCATCTTCAATTATAGCTATTTTCATATCTGTTTCATAACGGATTCTACTTTGTCAGACATTTTACCTGTTCTGTTTTTTCTGTAATCTATTTTTATGGAAATTGAAATTCTGTTGCAGTCATCAAGACTTTCAATGGCTTTATTAATAATATCAAATACTTGTGAAGTGTTTTCCCCTGCAATGATTGTTCCCATAGGGGTCAATTGCCATTCAAGTCCGCTTTCTTTAATTACCTTTACTGCTTTTGAAACGTATTTGGAGACGCTTTCCCCCTTATCAAGTGGTGTTATACTTACATATGCCATAGCTTTCATTTATGCCTCCTCATCTGTAAATAGTTTATCAAAATTTTTGTTATTTTTCCCGTTTATTTTTTGAAAAATTGGCGGCTCGACTCTTAGTTCAATTTTCGCAGATTTTTTGAATTCAACAAAAACAAGTTTTGCCGGTTTGTCGATGTCAGGATGAAAAAACATTATTCTCTTCGGTTCAAGGTTGAAATTTCTGCAGTTTGCAAGAAGATTTTCTGTCAAGTCGGCATCATATGATATATAAAGGCTTCCTGAATTTTCAAGAAAGCTATTGGAAAACCTGAATATATCATAAATATTCATCTCGGTATCAAATCTTGCTATGTTTTCATCAGTGCTGTTACAAACTTTACCAGTGTTAATTTTTCTGTAAGGTGGATTAGATATCATAAAGTCATATCTTTTTTCAGGTCTAAAGGACTTAATGTCTTCCCGAACAGGTTTTATAACATTTTTGCATTGATTTAATTCTATTGTTTTATTTAAACAGTAATACATACTCTGTTGGTACTCAAGTGCATCTATATTTTGAAATTGATGAATTTTGTGGAGTAGTAATGAGATAACTCCACTGCCAGCGCCGATATCAAGTGCATTATTTATATTTTTCTTTTTAACAAACCTCACAAGAAGAACAGAGTCAAGGGAAAATCTGAATCCGTTTTTGGGCTGACAAATTTTATATTCATTATTTAAAATAGTATCTATTGTTACATCTGCCATAATGATATTAAATATATTATGGGTGAAAAATGACAAGCAAAATTTTAAAAAAGCCCAGAATTCAAATTATCGCCAACATTGGTTGACCTTGTCGTAAATTTAATATATAGTTTCAGCAAAAAAATAAGGGGAAAACATGAAAAATAGAGGCTTTAGCGGTAAATTGAGCTTAGAAGAAAAAGAATCTTTGCAAAGACTTGCCACTGTTTGCAGAGGAGATATTTTAAAGATGACGACTCTTGCAGGAAGTGGCCATCCTGGCGGTTCAATGTCTTCAATTGACCTTTATCTTACAGTTTACAAATTTGCAAACATAACTCCTGAAAATTTTCGTATGATTGACCGTGATAGGGTTGTGGTTTCGCATGGGCATACTTCACCCGGTGTTTATTCAGCTCTCGGGCGTAGTGGTTTTTTTAATATTGATGATGCAATTGCCTATTTCAGGCTTGCAGGCAGTATTTACGAAGGTCACATAGAAAGGATGGTTAACGGTGTTGAGTGGACTACGGGTAATTTAGGCCAGGGGCTTTCTGCAGCGTGCGGTATGGCTATTGCGGGCAGGGCAAATAAACTTGATTACAATATCTATGTTTTTATGGGGGACGGTGAACAGCAGAAGGGGCAAATCAGTGAGGCAAGGCGATTTGCGGTGAAGTATAATTTAAATAATATTACTGCAGTGGTTGATTACAACCGCCTTCAGATAAGTGGTGATATCGAAAAGGTTATGCCTCAAAATATCAAAGATGAATATATTGCTGATGGTTGGGTAGTTATAGAAATTGACGGGCACAATTTTGATGAAATATATGATGCATTTGTAAGGGCAAAGTCTATTGACAGACCGGTACTTATTCTTGCCAATACCACAATGGGTAAAGGTGTGTCATTTATAGAAAATATTGCTGATTATCATGGTAAGCCCTTGAGTTTGGAACAGCTTGATTTGGCTCTTAAAGAGCTTGGCGTTGAAAATGATATTGAAAAATATGCTAAAAAGAGAAAAGAGTTTGTTTATAATAAAGAAGAGCATAAAATTTTCCGATACGACACTAAAATTCAAAAAGGGATGCCAAAAGTTTACCCGGCTGATGTAAAAACAGATAATAGGTCTGCTTTTGGTAATGCAATAGCGGACCTTATCCAACTTGCATCAATAAGTAAGGACTCAACTCCAATCGTTACATTTGACTGCGATCTTGCCGGCTCTGTAAAGCTTGATAAGGTAATGAAAGACTTTCCTGAGAACTTTATTCAGTCAGGTATTCAGGAGCACCATACTGCTGTTGCTGCCGGAGCTGCAAGTGTAAATGGGGTAATATCTGTTTTTGCAGATTTTGGAGTGTTTGGGGTTGATGAAACATATAACCAGCAAAGGTTAACCGATATTAATGATGGAAATTTGAAATTGGTAACGACTCATGTGGGCATTGATGTGGGGGAAGATGGGAAGACACATCAATGTATCGATTATGTGGGTGCAATGAGGAACATTCCCAACTTTAAAGTACTTGTCCCTGCCGATCCAAACCAAACAGACAGGCTTGTAAGATATGCAGTTGGTGAATATGGAAACTTTCTCGTGGCAATGGGGAGGTCAAAAATACAGGTTATTACAAAAGATGATGGCAGTGTATTTTTTGATGAAGATTATGAATATTCTTACGGTAAAATTGATATTATTAGAGATGGAAAATATCCTTTGATTACATATGGTACTATGACTAACTATGCTTTAAAGGTCAGAAAAATTCTTTTGGATAAGGGGATTGAGCTTGCAGTTATCAATATTGCTTCCCCACTTGAGTTTGACATTCTGAGCCTTAAAAAATATATCGATAGCGGATACGTTTTTACGTATGAAGATCACCTCATTTTAAGTGGTGTTGCTGCTACTTTATCTATGAAAGCTATGGAGCAAGGTATTAGTTTTAAATTGAAGGCATTTGGACCTTCAAACTATGCTTACTCAGGTAAACCGGATGATATATTCAAGTTGTTAAAACTTGATCCTGAAAGTGTAGCTAAATCAATTTTAGAAGTTTTAAAATAAAAAAAGCGGCAGTATAAACTGCCGCTTTTTAATTATTCAGATATAAAAATCTTAATATAAAAAGTAATGCCAGAATCCAGACAGGTGTGCTTACATCCCTGTATCTGCCGCTAAGAAGTTTTATAATGGGGTAAAATATAAATCCCAGTGATATTCCGGTAGCAATACTGTATGTAAAAGGCATTGAAACTATAACAACAAAGGCTGGCAGACTTTCCGTAAAGTCATTCCAGTTAATCTGTACAACAGATTTTAACATCAGTGCACCAACAATAATAAGTGCTGGAGCTGTTGCAAACACGGGAATGGACTCTGCAAGTGGGGATATAAACATTGACAGTAAAAAGAGTGTACCGGTAACTACAGCTGTAAGCCCTGTTCTGCCACCGGCAGCAATTCCAGATGCACTTTCTATGTAAGTTGTAACTGTTGAAGTTCCTAAAACACTACCTCCAACAGTACCTATTGCATCGACGGTAAGTGCCTTATTGACATTTGGAAATTCGTTGTTTTCCTTGATAAAACCTCCCTGCTTGGCTACACCTACAAGAGTCCCGGTAGTATCAAAAAGATCAACAAATAAGAAAGCAAATATAATACCGAATATTCCAATATTGAGAGCACCTTTTATATCAAGATGCATAAGCACGGGTGTGATGTCAGGTGGAGTCCCTATTATACCTTTGAAATTGCTGAGTCCTGACAAAATTCCAATTAACCACATTATTAGCATTCCTATTAGAATGGCTCCCTTTATTTGTCTTGCCATAAGAGCGCCAATTAAGATTACCCCAACAAGTGATAAAAATGCATCAGGTGTAGTGATATTACCAAGCGATACAAGCGTTGCGGGGTTATCCACAATTATTTTTGCCTCTTGCATTCCGATTAATGTTATAAACAGACCTATTCCACCTGCTGTGGCGATTTTTAGATTTTCAGGTATGGAGTAAACTATGACTTGTCTGACCTTGATAAATGTCAACAGCAAGAAAATTAATCCTGAAATAAATACAGCACCAAGGGCTGTTTGCCATGGATAGCCCATTTGCATAACTACCGTATAGGTAAAATAAGCGTTTAACCCCATGCCCGGTGCAAGCGCAAAAGGGTAGTTTACCAAAAAACCCATGAGAATAGTGGTAAGACCTGCAGAAAGAACAGTTGCCATCATTACAGCCTTGAAATCCATACCTGTTTTTGACAAAATGGCGGGGTTGACAAATATAATGTATGCCATTGTCATAAATGTAGTAATTCCAGCAATAATCTCAGTTTTTACATCCGTTTTATTTTCTTTAAGTTTAAATAAATTATCAAGCATCATTACTCCTTTGATTTTTTTTGAACGAAGTAGCACAATTTGCGACAAAATTAAACAAAAAAAATCGTAATTGAGTATTGGATAGGTTATGAATCGAGATTCATACTTTTTTTGCCAAAAGTGACGTATTTTTTAAACTAATAGTTAAATAAAAATGCCTGTTAAATTGAGATGGAACTTACTGAAACAGTTATTTTTTTAATAATTGTGATAATAAACCAATTATTATGAAAAATCAATCATAATAAATTGAAAAAATATATAAAAATGAAAATATCAACAAATTTAACAGTATAAAATTAATAAATACAAATCAATGATATTTTTAAATTAGTATATTAAAATTTATTATTACCAATATCTTATAATTTATAAAATATCAATTATTATTGGCCTGTTGTGTAAACTATAAAAATATATCAATATAGGTATCTAATGAAAATTAAAATAATATTGATAGCATTATTGAATAAATCTATTAAATCTTTTGTTAATCGTATTGGAGATATAATTTGAAATTTTCTGTTTACAAGATATTAAAGTTGATTTATAGTTTATTATCTATTGAATAACAATATGGAGGACATTATGTCAAAAAAATCAAAATTTACCAAAGAAGATGCACTTTTATACCATTCAATGGGCAGGAAGGGTAAAATTGAGGTAGTGCCTACAAAGCCTTGTTTTACACAGAAAGACCTTTCTCTTGCTTATAGCCCGGGAGTTGCTTTTCCATGTCTTGAAATTGAACAAAACCCTGAACTTGTTTACGAATATACAGCCAAAGGTAATCTTGTAGCCGTAGTTTCAAACGGTACCGCAGTTTTAGGGCTTGGAAATATAGGTGCTCTTGCAGGTAAGCCAGTTATGGAAGGGAAGGGTGTTCTTTTTAAAAGATTTGCCGATGTGGATGTTTTTGATATTGAAGTTAATTCTCAAAATCCTGATGATGTGATTAAAGCCTGTGAGCTTTTGGAGCCAACTTTTGGTGGGATTAATCTTGAAGATATCAAGGCTCCAGACTGTTTCTATATTGAAGAGACATTAAAAGAAAAGCTTGATATTCCAGTATTCCACGATGATCAGCATGGTACTGCTATTATATGTGCTGCCGCACTTTTGAATTCTCTTGAAATTGTAAATAAGAAAATTGAAAATGTTAAGGTTGTGATAAACGGAGCTGGTGCAGCAGGAATTGCCATTGCAAATCTTATAGTTGCATTAGGTGTCAAGAAGGAAAACTTAATCCTTTGTGACACAAAAGGGATTGTTTATAAAGGGCGAACAGAAGGGATGAATAAATATAAGGAGTTGTTTGCTTTAGACACAAATCTCAGGACTCTTGAAGAGGCTATGGAAGGTGCTGATATATTCCTTGGGCTTTCTGTGAAAGGTGCTGTTACCAAAAAAATGGTACAGTCTATGGCGAGGAATCCAATTATTTTTGCTATGGCCAATCCTGACCCTGAAATTACTCCTGAAGAAGTGGCTGAAGTCAGGGGGGACGCTATAATGGGTACAGGACGTTCCGATTATCCTAATCAGGTAAATAACGTGTTGGGATTCCCATTTATTTTTAGAGGTGCACTTGATGTAAGGGCAAGGAAAATCAATGAAGAGATGAAAATTGCGGCAGTAAAGGCACTTGCTGAGCTTGCAAAAGAAGAGGTACCTGAGTCTGTATGTAAGGCTTATGGACTTAAAAAAATAGAATTTGGAAAAGATTATGTTATACCAAAACCATTTGACCCAAGAGCATTGACGAGAGTTGCTCCTGCTGTTGCAAAAGCTGCTATAGAAACAGGGGTTGCAAGGGTAACAATAACAGATTGGGACGCATATAAGGCTTATCTTGAGTCAAGACTTTCAATAGCAAAAGAGTTTACAAGGCAAATTATAAACAATGCCAAAGAAACACCTAAAAAAATCGTTATGCCTGAAGGTGAATATGATAAGGTTCTTGTCGCTGCACATAAAATTGTTGAAGAAGGAATTGGTACTCCTATACTTTTAGGAAATGAAGAGGTAATAAAAGCCAAGGCCAAAAAACATAATCTTTCTCTTGAGGGGATTGAAATAATAAATCCTGAAAAATCCGATAAACTTACCCAATACACAGAGTATCTGTTTAATTTAAGACAGAGAAAGGGGATGACCTATATTGAAGCTGAAAGAAGGCTTGTGAAAATATTCAACTATTTTGGCGCAATGATGCTTCTCAATGGTGATGCGGATTGTCTTTTGACAGGATATTCGAGGAGTTATGCTGATTCAGTAAAACCTCTTCTTGAAACTATTCCTCTTAAAAAAGGGTACAAAGTTCCATCTGGTGCATATTTTATGGTATTTAAAAACAGGGTAGTTCTGTGTGCTGATACCACTGTAAATATTGAACCTGATGCCGAAGCACTTTCTCAGATTGCTATTCAATCTGCAGAAACATGTAAAAAGTTTGATATAGAACCTAAAATTGCAATGCTTTCATTTACTAACTTTGGTAGTGTAAAGATTCCAAGGACTATGAAGGTTGCAGAAGCTATGAGGCTTGTAAAAGAGAAGGATCCGACACTTGTTGTTGATGGAGATATGCAGGCTGATACTGCTACATATCCTCCAATAGCTGAAGAAGCATTTCCATTCTCTGCTATTAAAGGGGATGCAAATGTCCTTATTTTCCCAAATCTTGAAGCAGGGAACATTGCTTATAAACTCCTTTACAGGTTGGGAAATGGTACTGCAATAGGACCTATTTTGCAGGGTTTCTGTTATTCAGCTCACGTGTTGCAAAGAGGAAGCGATGTGGATGAAATAGTTAATATGGCTGCAATTGCTGTAGTTGATGCAGAATATAAGAGGGTAAACAAAGATAAGCTCTGTAAATAGGAGTGTATAAAGGGCAGGTTATCCTGCCCTTATTTTTTTATATTTATTTTATTTGCAATTATACAGGCTATTATTAGTTTTATAAAATCAAAGCCGACAGGCAAGAGAAAACCCACCTTTAAAGCAGTAGTAAGTGGAAATGTTTTGTTTTGTATATGGTTTATATTGAAATATAGATATAAAACGCCGATTGTGTAGATAACTACAAGTCCAATTAGCCCACCTAAAAGCTTCCCTTTTAATCCGCTGACTTTTTCTGAAATGAGACTTATAGGAATTGTGGCAAGCAGAAAACCAATGAGATATCCGAAAGTCGGCTGCAAAAAGTAAGACAAACCTCCGCCATTGGCAAATACAGGAAGACCAATAAGACCTAGCAGAATATAGGTAAAAATTCCAGTAAATGATATTTTCAGACCAAAAATCATAGGTATAATGAGAACTATGAATGGCTGTAGAGTAATAGGTACGGGTTGAAATGGAAATTTGATAAACGTACTTATTATCATTAGTGCTGTTGCAATGCCTGAATAGGCAATTCTTCTGTTATCCAAGGCCTGCCTCCTTAATAATTTTTATCCCTTCTTTATAGCCAATTTCTACAATTTCTTTAGCTTTTGTAAAATCTGTTAACTTGTAATCATCAAGGTCTGGTTTTATCTCGATTATATTTTTCAAACCCTTAATTTTATATTCGTAAATACTTTCCTGCATAATTGCAATTGTTTGCACAAGTGTTTCCAGCATATTGGGGTATTTTATTTCTTCACTGTTATTCAGTTTAAATAATTGCTTAATCATTGAGTTAAAAGATTCGTTAATATTTTTCTTTTGGGATTGCTGTTTATTTATGAAATATTTTTTTATAAGTTTGTCTTTTATTACAAATGGACCTACGTTTACAGCTATCTTTATATCACAATCTGATGGGAGAAGGTCAACTGGTACAGGGTTTTTTACGCCGCCATCTATCAGAAACATCCCTTCATGATACACCGGGATGAACACTCCCGGAAAGGATATACTTGAACGTATTGCTTTGATAATGTCCCCTTTGTTGAAGATTACTTCAAGACCGGTAAGAGAGTCTGTTGCCACACAGGCAAATTTTATTTTTAGTTCACTTATTTCTCTATTTTCGACAATTGATTCAAGGAAATCTTCTATCTTTTTGCCATCTACTATACCAGCCCTTGAAAGCTTGAAGTCTACAAAATTTTTAAAAACAGAAAAATCAAGATTCAAGATAAAATCTTCAATGTTTTTTATCGGGTATCCTGAAGCGTATATACCACCTATAAGTGCTCCCATACTACTTCCGGTGATAGCATATGGCTGTAACCCGACTTCTTCAAATGCCTTTAAAATGCCAACATGCGCAAATCCTCTTGCGGCACCGCTACCAAGAGCAAGCCCTATTTTCATAAAATAAACCCCTACATTTTACTGAAGGATAATTTATAAATATGTTATGTACGAACATCTATTATCCTTGCAAAATAAGTTAGCAAAAAAAGTGATAATTTGTCCATATAAAAATAATATAAGACTTATTGGGGGTGTTGACGTTTCTTTTGAAAGGTTTTCAAATACGGGGTTTTGTTCTTTTGTTGTTTTGAATAAAAAATTTGAAATAGTTGAGGTTAAAAATGTAAAATTAACAGTAAAAATGCCTTATGTCCCCGGGCTTTTATCTTTCAGGGAGTTGCCTTTGATTTATCAGGCATACAAGAAATTGTCTTTTAAGCCGGATATAGTTTTTTGTGATTCGCAAGGGATAGCCCATTCAAGAGGGTTAGGTCTTGCAAGTCATCTTGGAGTGGTATTAAACATTCCTGTTGTAGGTTGTGCCAAATCAAGGCTTGTAGGTGAGTATAACATACCGGGCAATAAAAAAGGAAATTACACATACTTGAAATACAGAGGGGAAAATGTGGGAGCAGTTTTGATAACCAAAGATAATTGCAAGCCAATGTTTATATCGCCAGGGCATTTAATTGATATAAAAACATCAATATTGACTGTATTAAAGTTTACAAAAAAATATAAAATACCTGAGCCTACAAGGGTAGCACATATTTTATCAAATAGCTTCAGGCGTGAAGATTCAAATTTTTATTAGTTAATTCAAGTCGTTTTCCTGAGTAGTATATTCAAAGGGCAAATCACAACCTTCAGGAATTTGAAATGGAATAGGGTATCTAATTCCTGCTTTGTGCGTAGCCTTAAGCCCATTGATTATTTCATCCTTCATTTTATAGGGGAATCCGACGGCAAGCTCGAAGTCCTGCGTCATAGCAAATCTTCTGTCCCCCAAACAGGGTATTTCGATTACAGGTTTGCCTTTTATGTATGTTTCTGCAACGGCTCGTGAGCAAACCCCGGCATCACCAGAAGAGCTGAAATCAAATTGTCCACCTTTTTCATATAAAAAAGCCTGTACCATTCTCATTGCCTGAGCAGTATTACAATAAAATACTACTACGTCAGGCTCAATTCCTTCAATCGGTCTATTTAAAGGGTAGGTTAATACAGCCTTAATATCTTCATTTATTCTTGGCATATTTTGTTGCATATATTTTGCTGCATCTTTATCTTTTTGATAAATATTGCAATTGACTGTGCCTTCGATTACTCTTTCAGGTGTTTTTATCAAACCGGCACAGGATGCTCCCAACACACAGTAACTAAACTCTTTTGTTGCGATAGTCGACCACCCATAATATCTGGAATAAGCAATTTGCTGGCATACAGTTAACTTTTTATCTTTGACCTTTACTTTTAATTCAGGTAATTCTTTTAAAAGATTTACTCCTACAGGGATAGTTTGAAGCCTTAAATATTTGTTTAATTCCTCAAATAAGTTTATCATAATTTTACCTCACTAAAAGCTTTTAAAACATCGCCCAATGAAACAATACCAACAAGCTTACCGTTATCTACAACAGGGACGCGGTGAATATATTTTTCCAGGAAAATTTTTGCTACATTTCTGATATCTTCATCGCTTGTAACGACAATTGGAGGTTTGCCCATTACTGTTGAAACAGGAGGTGATGTTAATTCCTGAACATCTATCATAGGTATTTTTTCTGCTTCTTCCAGTATGTCAGGCAATTTGTCAAGGATATCCGTTTCACTAAAAACCCCTACAACATTTTCATCCGAATCAAGGACAGGGACTCCTGAGATTTTGTGCCTTCTTAGAATAATAACAGCATCTTTAATGGATTGATCAGCTTTAACAGAAATAACATTTTTAGTCATAATCTCTTTTACTTTCATATTTTCTCCCTATTAATAAAAATTTTGTTTGTAAATATAACATTATTTCAATTTTGTAAAGCTTTATTTGTGTATTTTTTAAAGCCCTACAATTTTTGCAAAATGTCTTCGTGTTGTATCTTGCAGTTTATCAGCTACTTTAAATGCTTCTTTTAAAAGCTCCTGTTCATTTTTTGGGAGTGTATATGGGTCTAAATAATGAGACGGCTTTTTGTTTTCATCTAATAGTTTTATCTCATTTTTCAGCCTTATATACGTAAAAAACTCAAAAGCGGCCTTAATATGCTCCAATGTGGCTGAATTAAAGATTCCTAATTCATGTAATTTGTCCAGTCTTTCCATTGTGTTAGTTTGCGGTAGACCATGTTCAAGGCAATACATTCTTATGCAGTCGACTATAAAAATACTACCATTTTCCTTTACAGAAAGCTCACCTTTATGTTCTTCTTGATCAGAAGTAATAAATCTATTTAGAAGCCCCAGTGGGACTTTGTGTTTGTAGTCAAGCTCCATCATTTTAAATAAGAATAGCATATTATTTTTAATTTCTTCAAATATATGTTCTTTTAACTGCATGCAAAGTTTAGGTTCTCCCACCAGAGAAAAAAGGTCAAAAAATATTGTTGAATACCTGACACGTTGAGGCTCAGGAACTCTTATCCATTTGCTAACTCTCTTTTTCCATTCGGATATTTTGCCTCTCCATAATGGATTATTTGCCATAACTTTACCATTACAAAGAGGGTATCCTACTTCATTCAAGGCGTTTACCAGATATTCTGCAAAGGGTACAAAAAAGTTACTTACTTCGCCTTCCATTTCATTAGGGTAGTCTTCAAAAATCAGCCCATTATCCTGATCAGGGCCTAAAAGCATCTCCCTTCGGCCGCCACTACCCATTATTATAAAGGAGTATTTGATATCTGGCAAAACACAGCCCTCTGAAAGACGTTTCTCCATAACAATTTCAAAGCACCTTTTTATGATATTGTGGTGAATATATGAAATTATCTCCATGGTTTCTACATGAGACCTGTTTTCCATCAAAAGAACTTTAGCAACCGAGGTTATTTCGTTTTTAACATTTTTTAATTCCTTGATTGATGTTGCCTCTTTAACTTTTCCTACCAGAAGTACCGTTTTCTGACTTCTGAATTTCATCAGGTCTCTTACAGTTACAATTCCTATGATTTTATCATTTTCCAGTACCGGAAGATGTCTTATGTTGTGGCTGATCATAAATGCTGCAACTTCATACATATATGATTCAGGGGATACGTAAAAAGGATCGGGAGTCATTACCTCTTTTGCTTTCATATCTTTAAGGCATACCCCGGTATCTCTTGCCAAAACTTTTGTCACTAAATCCCTTTCCGTAATTATCCCTTTTAATTTTCCATTACTATCACAAACAAGAAGCGAGCCTACCCCTTTTACAGTCATTATTTTTGCTATCTTACCTACTGTGGTATCCTCACTGCATACTTCTACAGGTGAAGACATTATCTCTCTCACCTGCTTTTGGAAAGGGTATGCTTCAATTTGAGCTATAGGGTCAGAAGATTGTGACTTTACTACATCATGGTATAATTTCCTGATTTTGGAAAAAACTGCCTTACTGAAAAATCTGGTAATTTCCGGGTACGATTGTGCCAGGTTGAGAATAACTTCTTTGGGAATCAAGATGCATTCTGTTTTATCTACAGTCCTGGCACCTGCAGAGTAACCGCCATCAGTAAATATAGGTGTCCAGCCAAAGAATTCTCCATCTTTCCTGTAATCGACGACTATTTCTACCCCTTCTTCAGTTTCAGATATGATTTCCACTGCCCCTTTGTGAATAAAATAAAGGTAACCTGTAGGAGTGTCTTTTTGAGAAAATATTAATGTGTCAGCATCATATGTTTTAAAAAGGCAGGTATCTTGGATTATTTTAAAATTATCTTCAGATATTACGTTGAAAGGTTTAACTGTTTTTAAGAAATCCAACATTGGTATCATAAGATATCAGTCAATTTCCTTTTTTTTCCCAAATATAGGATGAGCTTGTGATTTAATTATAAAATCACCGAAAATTTTAAACCATATTGTTACCCCGGCAATGCCTGTCCACTTTTGATAAGGGTAAGCCAGAAACAAGACGCCTATTATCGCCCATAATGTGGCAATTCCTGCCCCAAGATTGAGGATTCCAACAAAAGGAGCCCATTTTTTGGGGTTTTTGGGTGGCTCTCCTCTTTTTAAAGCCACATTCGAGTAATCTTTTTTTATAAAGATTGTGTAAGCCCTCCTAAGCCAGATAAATGCCAACGGGAAAAGCGCAATAAATAAAATCCAAGTCACAGCCATATTGGTATCAATTATTAAATTATCCATATTCACCTCTTAATTTAATTATAACAAAGGTATGAAAAAAATTAAAGATATTTTATAATAAAAAAGCCTCCGACTAACGGAGGCTTTTATGATTTTATTAATTTTTAGTGATCTACAGCGGCACCAGCACCTTTAGGATAGCGAACGCTTTCTACCATTTCAGCTATATCATGAGGAACAGGTGTAGTCATGTTTTTCACAGCAAAGGCAACTATGAAGTTTACAATTGCTCCTATTGTACCAAATGCATTTGGTTCAATACCAAGGAAGAAGTTTGGTTTGCCACCAAAAAGGCCAAGGAATTCAGTCCCTTTGATAAAGAAGATACCTTTGTGGGCAAAAACGTATAGCATTGTTACACCAATACCAGCTATCATACCGGCAATTGCACCCTGCCTATTCATAGTCTTGCTGAAGATACCCATCATAAGTGCAGGGAATATTGAGCTTGCTGCAAGTCCAAATGCTATTGCAACGGTACCGGCAGCAAAGTCAGGAGGGTTCATACCAAGATAACCAGCAACTACAATAGCACAAGCCATTACAATTCTTCCTGCCATAAGCTCCCCTTTTTCGGAAAGATCTTTCATGAACATGTTTTTCAACAGGTCATGTGAGATCGCTGATGATATTGCAAGCAAAAGACCAGCAGCAGTTGAAAGAGCAGCCGCAAGACCACCGGCAGCAACAAGGCCAATTACCCAGTTAGGAAGTTTAGCGATTTCAGGGTTAGCAAGAACCATAATATCGTTATTAACTGAAAGTTCGTTCCCTTTCCAGCCTGCAGCTTCTGCCTTTGCCAGGAAGTCTTTATCTTTGGATTTGTCATTGTAATACTGGATACGTCCATCTCCATTTTTGTCAGTAAACTTAAGCAAGCCAGTTACTTCCCAGCGCTTCATCCAGTTTGGACGTTCATCAATCAGAATGCTTGATTCTGGAGCAAAAACATCTCCACCCTTAACAACAGCCTTGTTAACAGTTGCATGAAGATTAAGTCTTGCCATAGCAGCAACAGAAGGAGCTGTTGTGTAAAGGATAGCTATGAATACAAGAGCCCAACCGGCGGAGCTTCTTGCATCCCTTACCTTTGGTACAGTAAAGAAGCGTATAATAACGTGAGGAAGCCCCGCAGTACCAATCATCAAAGACATGGTGTAAACAAACATATTCAGTTTACTTAATCTTGGGGTATTAACGTAAGAAGCAAAGCCAAGATCTTTTACAATATGGTCAAGTTTTTCAAGAAGATACATGTCTGAGCCTTCAAACCCTGAGCTAAGGCCAAACTGAGGAATAGGGTTGCCGGTAAGATGTAAAGATATGAAAATCGCTGGAATAGTGTAAGCTAAAATTAATACACAGTACTGTGCTACCTGAGTGTATGTAATTCCTTTCATACCACCAAAAACTGCATATACAAAAACTATTGCCATACCAATTAAGACACCAAGGTTATTAGAAACGCCCAAGAATCTTGAAAAGGCAACACCAACGCCTGTCATCTGACCAATAATATAAGTGGTGGAAGCAATAAGAAGACAAATAACAGCAACAATAGCTGCTCCATCAGAATAATATCTTGTCTTAAAAAACTCTGGTACAGTGTATTTCCCAAATTTTCTCAAATATGGGGCAAGAAGAAGGGCAAGAAGAACATATCCACCTGTCCAACCCAGCAAAAACACTGCTCCACCATATCCCATAAATGCAATAAGACCCGCCATAGAGATGAAAGACGCTGCTGACATCCAGTCTGCACCAGTTGCCATACCATTAACTACAGGGTGAACACCACCACCTGCTACGTAAAACTCTTTAGTGCTACCAGCACGAGACCAGATAGCAATACCGATATAAAGTGCAAAAGTAAGACCAACAATTATATACGTTGTAACCTGTAAACTCATATTATCCCCTCCTTAATCTTCTTCTACGTCAAATTCTTTGTCAATTTTACCAATAAGTTTTGCGTAGATAAATATCAATGCTACGAAAACATAGATAGAGCCCTGATGCGCAAACCAAAATCCGAGAGGGGTTCCACCCAGTTTAATATTGTTGAGAGGCTCAACAAAAATAATGGCTAAAACATAACCGAATATAAACCAGATTATTAAAATGTTACGAATTAGAGCCAAATTTTTTTTCCAATAGGCTTCGAGTCTTTCCTTGTCTACCATAAAAACACCTCACTTAAATATTAAGTTAAAAAAAAGTGTACCTTCGTTGCCTTGGCACCTGCCCGACCGCTTCTTTTCATCACCTCCTTATTATTTTTGCAAAGCAGGTAATGTATCTTCATAAAATCCCCCTATGTGGAAATTAATATAATATTGTTTTATTAATGTCAATAATTAATTTGAGATAAATATTTGAATTTAAGTGTACTTGGTATACTGTACACTGGATACTGTATACAATATTTTATAAAATATTGATTAATTTATTTAAAAATATAATAAAATATCTAACAGTGTTATAGATATGCGATTATTTCTAAAAAAAATATATAACATTTTTTTATTTTAATTTTGATTAATTATAAAAAATGCTATTGATTGTTATTTTGGTTCAAAAATAAGCAAATTTTCAAAATTTTATTTTACAACCTTGCCGAAATATATAAAATACCAATGGGGAAAACTCAAACTATAGGGGGATGTGATATGGTTTACGAGCTTATTAATGAGGCAAATAAAAAGTATAAGAGGCATTTTCTTACACCTGAAGATATTGATAATCTGAAAAAGATGCCGTATATGGATGTGGCTGATTATGTCGGGAAGAATTTTATCGAGTGGGAAGAGCAATATAGTCAGGTATTTGAATACAACAAGCCGCCAAGGTATACATTTTTTAAAGGTGGAAGACTCAATCCATTTTATAATATCCTCGAAAAACATCTTTATAGTAAAAATAAAAACAAGGCTGCAATAATATGGAGGGGCTCTGACTATACCGAAAAAATATTTACATATCAGTCTATCGCATTTGAGGCTTCAAAACTTGCTTACGCGTTCAAAAAATTAGGGGTTAAAAAAGGGGATAGGGTACTGATTTATTTACCCAATATTCCTGAAGCAGTAATTACAATGCTTGCTTGTGTAAGAATAGGCGCTGTCCATGCCCTGTATCATTATAGCTATTCTGCCGAGGCTTTGAAGGAGAGGATAGAAGACTGTGAGCCCTCTATAATTGTTACAACAAATTATAGTCTTACAGGTAATGAGCTTGATGTTAAGACTAAAGTGGATGAAGCCTTGAAAAAATCAAATTATCAGCCAAAACATGTTGTTGTAGTGGAAAGGATTCCTAAAAAAGCACATATGAAGCCACTGAGGGATTTATGGTATCACGATTTACTAAGTGATACCGATTTTAAAGAAGCAATGACACTTGAGCCCACAATCTTAAACAGTGATGAACCTTTATTTATAATGATTACCACCACTCATTTTGTTGAACCAAAAGGGCTTGCCTACAGTATTGCGGGGTTTCTTGCCTGGGCACATTTTACTTTTAAACTAATTTTTGACCCAAAAGATGAAGATACAATCTGGAATATGTCTGATGTGGCCTGGATGAATAGCCACAACTATAAAATTTATGGTCCTCTGATGGCAGGAACCACTTCAGTTATGTTTGAAGACTCGATACATATGCAAAATGCAAGAAGGTTTTATGGTATTGTGGAAAGGTATAATGTAAACAAATGTTATACTTCTCCCAGAGTTATAAGGGCACTAATGAGTGCGGATATGAGAAAAAGGGTATTTGAACGTCTTGATAATCTCGAGCTTTTTTTTCTGGGCGGTGAACAGATTGATGAGGAGCTTTTGAACTGGCTATTTAAAAAACTTGGTAAGAGTAAAATGCCTGTATTAAATGTGTATTCTGCAACTGAGCTTGGTTCGGCGATAACTGCTCAGTTACCAGGGTATTCTGAAGTTAAACAAAACTCGGTTGGTCAGCCTTTGCCAGGTGTTGATCTTGGCATTTATGACAGCATCACCAAGACAAAAATAAAATGTCATAACGAAAAGGGGCTTGTATCTATTGAAAAACCACTGATGTCAATGTGCAGCAAACTTTGTCATGGAGAAGAATTGTTTTATAAGACTTTTTGGAAAAATTTTGACGGTAAGTATGTTTTCAGAATAGGTGACGCAGGATATTTTGATGAAGAGAGTCATTTTTATCTCACGGGAAGAATTGATGACGTCATACACGTCGGTGGAAAGAGGATCAATTTGCAACAGGTTGAAGATGCCATCAATAAACATAAGCTTATAAAAGAATCTGCTATTATTATACTAAATGATGAGAAAAAAGGGGATTCTATTATTGCATTTTGTGTTTTAAAGAAAAATGTGGATGAAAGTTCATACAGCTTGATAATAGATGAAATAAATGAGGTTATTATAGAAGAGCTTGGTGAGTCGGTGCTGCCTCAGGAAATAAAATTTGTGAGAGTATTGCCAAAAGGGGCGGAAGGGAATATTTTGAAAGATTTGCTAAAAGAGATAGCTATGCAAATGTAATTTAAATAAATGGACAAAAATCAGCTTCATTACATTTATTACATTTTAGCGAGCTTGAATAATTACAGCCGCCTGTTATCCCAAGTCTTGTTATGGGGAAATCATACTTTAAGGGGTCAGCAGGCTCAATATTCTTAAAAAAATTTGTCACCGAAACAGCATTTTTGTGAGTGCCTGAGGAGGAACTGATTAGTTTTAAATTTCTTGAAAATCTTATTATATGTGTATCAAGTGGAAACAAGAGTTCAGATTTGTCAAATTTTTTCCATAGTCCAAAATCGATGTCGGTGTCTCTTACCATCCACCTTAAAAACATTCTCATTCTTTTTAGCGCAGATTTACCGTAAACAGGAAAAAGAAAAAAATAGCCGTTGCCTGCATTGTTATTTATTCCAAAATTATGCGCTTTATTGATAAAATGTTTCAAACCCTCTTCAAGATTTTCTGATAAAGAGAAAAAGCAGTTTTCAATACTTCCGTAATCTTTGTAGATATTAGCAAGAAACTTTACTAAAATGTAAATGTCATTACCTGTTTGGAATCTGTAGTACAACTTTTTCTTGATAATATTTTTTTTAACAGGAATACTTCCATATTGCTCAAAAAATTCGTTCAAAAATTTTTGAATAAGCGGCACTCTTCCATATGCAAACAAAGAAGAGATAAATGCAATATATTCCGTATCCCCTTTATAGGTTTTCGGATAAATAATTGGGTCAGTGCCGAGATATTCGTCGGCACTGAACTTTTGATAGATATTTTCTAAAAATATTTTAAGGTTATTGTTTTTTGTCAAAACTGTTGGATTGGCCACATTGAGGACATTTTCTTGGTTTGCATCTTCCTTCTTTTTCATAGCCGCATTTTGAGCATACAAAAACTGCCATCAGTTACCCCCTTTTAAACATTTTTCACATATACCAAAAAGATTTAGCTGATATTCTTCTACTTTTCCCTTTAATTCATTAAAATTTATATCAATATCAAAAATGTCGTAAACGGCACCACACTTATTGCAGTAAAAATGTCCATGGTTTGATAAATCCGGGTCAAACCTGCTGCATTTAGGGTCTGTTGAAATCTGTCTGACAATCCCAGATTTTACAAGTACATCAAGTGTGTTATAAACTGTTGCAAAAGAGAAACTTTTATCTTTTGACCTGAGCTGCTCATAGATTTCAACTGCAGATGGGTGGGATGTGTTGTTTTCAAGAAATTCAACAATCCATTTTCTTGGTTTTGTTATTTTAAAACCCTCTTTTTTCAATGCTTCAATGGCTCTTTGCGAAAACATGCTCATCTCCTTAAGGTTTATTAAGTCCACTTACAGGGGTTATTTGCTTTCTTGTAATTCTTATTTTAGAAATATTATATTTTAAAAATTTAAAAAATTCAACAAAATTAAATGTGCCTGTATTGGAAACTTTTAATTTTAGTGTGTTACAGGAAATTTCAGTTATATAGTTTTTTAAGTCTATTCTTTTGATAAGATTATTTTTTCCGGTTTTTTCATAGTAAGCGGTATCGTTTTCGATATGCGATTTGATTATATTAAAATATTCATTATCAAACTCATATTCTGCAATAAAATCTTTACTTAAATCAATTTTTGATGCTTCAAATATAGTTTTTATTCCAAGTCCTAAAGGTAAAATTGAGTTTAATTTTTTTATCTTTTCCTCAATATGCTCCAATTTGATATTTGCAATCAATATTTCATTTTCCCCTTCAACACCGACTGGCAGAGGATATAAATAACTTAATTTGGGTTGCGGGTTAAATCCTCTGGAATATGCCACATCAATCTCTGCGATGTTAAATGAATGAATAAAAATTCTGTTTAAATCTATTGCAGAAAAGAGAGTGCTGATATTTTGTTTTGTAAAGATTAGTCCTGTTTTGTTAAATGATTCACTTTCTGATAGCTGGATATTAAAATGAGTATTTAATGTGGCATTTATATTTTTGATTTCTTTAAAATCACATATTCCACATCCTGTACACCCTTTTTCTCTGCAGTCGAAAGTAATCTTTTCATTTTTTGATTTTTCGTATTCACTCCATAAAAATTCTTTTGAAACACCCACATCTACATTATCCCAGGGGAGAATGTCATCCTTTGCAAAAGGTTTTGATGCAAAATCTTCTATTTTATATCCCGATATCTCAAAACATTTTTTCCATTTTTCAAAATCAAAGTATTCGCTCCAGCCATCAAAAATACTTCCATTTTTAAGAGCATTGATAAATATGCTGCTTAATCGTTTGTCACCTCTTGAAATGGCACCCTCAATTATGCTCTGGTATGGGTCGTGAAACTTGTATTTGATTTTTGTATTTTTCAGGATTTCTTTTATTATGTTTTGTTTTCTTATCAATTCATTTACACTGTCCTGGGGGTACCATTGAAACGGTGTAAAAGGCTTTGGTACAAAGTTGGAAACGGAAACAGTTATATTAAAACTTTTTCTTACATTTCGTTTTATTTTGGAGGCAAGATAAGCTATATGTGCAACATCTTCGTCATTCTCAAATGGAAGACCTATCATAAAGTAAAGCTTTGCGCCATTAAATCCGTTATTGGAAGCACAGACTACAGCATTAATAATTTCTTCTTCACTCAAATCTTTGTTGATAATATTTCTCATTCTTTGACTACCTGCCTCTGGGGCAATTGTAAAACCTGATTTTCTTACCTTTTTTAGTTCTCTGAATATATAATCTTTTACCCTGTCAGCCCTTATTGAAGGAAGGCTAAGTGAGATTTTACTTTCAGATAAAGAAGATGCAAGTTTTATCAAAAGCTCTTCAAGACATGAATAGTCTGCTGCAGACAGGGATAACAATGATACCTCGAGATATCCTGTATTTTTTATCTGGTCAAGTGCATTTTTCAGTATGTCTTCTATATTTCTTTCCCTTGAGGGTCTGTAAATCATACCGGCCTGACAAAACCTGCACCCTCTGGTACAACCTCTTGAAATTTCAACAGTAACTCTATCCTGTACTACAGGCATTAATGGCACAAGGGGTTTTTCAAGAGTTATATCCTGATGAAAATTTTTATATACGTTTCTTTTAACAGTTTTTTCAGGTTCAACAAAAGGCACATATGTAAATGGGAAAGAGTTTAGAAAATTGAGGCTATCAACTCTGTTAAGATTTTTATCCTTTAATTCATTTAATATTTGAGTAATCTCTTCTTCCATTTCACCTATGAAAAACACGTCGATAAATTCGGAAATAGGGGCTGGATTGACGGTGCACGGTCCACCTGCTATTATTAATGGATGACGGTTATTTCTGTCTTTTGAAAACAGTGGGATATTTGACTTTTCTATTATTTTGAGCATATTTGTATATGACAGCTCATATTGAAGCGAAAAACCAAGTATGTCAAATTCTGATAGATGGGTTCCTGATTCAAGTGAGATGAATATTTCTGAATCAAACTCATTGATTGCATCAACCCACGGCATAAAAAATCTTTCACAAACTATATCTTTGCTTTTATTTAACCTTTCATAGAGGATTTTTAATCCAAGGTGGGACATACCCACTTCATACACATCAGGAAAAATCAGGCACATTTTGAGTAGATTTTCTCTGTCTTTATGGTACGAATTAAACTCGTTATTGATATATCTTAGCGGTTTGCTTAATTTCAGAAGATTTAAATAGTCCATTTATTATATCCTTTTTAATATTCAGAAGGGGAGTTATATTTTCTCATGCTGACGGAATTTACAAGCCCCATCATCCCCATAAAAGTAATCATTGATGAGCCACCATAACTTATAAAAGGCATGGGGATTCCAACTACAGGCATAAGCGAGACTGTCATAGCAGAATTTACAAATACCTGAAAAAAAGTTACGGATGCTACAGCAACGCACAATATCTTGCCACTTGCTTCTTTGGTTTCTATAGAAATTTGTAATATTCTATAAATTAAAATCACGAACAATAGAAGGATGATTCCTCCTCCTAAAAGTCCAAACTCTTCATTTATTAGTGAGAATATAAAGTCAGTATGTCTTTCTGGAAGAAATTTCAGGTGAGTTTGTGTACCATGCATAAATCCTTTGCCAAACAATCCTCCTGAACCAATTGCAACTTTTGATTGAATTACATGATATCCGCTACCAAAAGGGTCCCTTTCAGGATTTAAAAAAGTCAGCACTCTATTTTTTTGATATTCTTTGAGATTAAACCATAACACAGGTAAAATAGCCAAAAAACTTACCAACGAGACAATGAAAGTTCTTTTGGTTATACCCCTGTATAGCAACACCATACCCCATGTGGCAAGAAATATTGTTGCTGTTCCAAGATCAGGTTGAAAAAAAATCAGTAAGAAAGGTATTATCATGATTAAAGATTTTTTTATAATATCAATGAAAGTAAGTTTATTTTCATTTAAATCCCTAAAGCTGTATGCAAGGATTATTACAAATACGATTTTAAATATTTCAGAAGGTTGGAGTTTGAATCCACCTAAGTTTATCCATCTTTGAGCGCCCATTCCTACATGACCGATGAATAAAACAAGCAAGAGGAGAATAATCCCTGATAAGTACAATAAAGGTGCAAACTCAATCAATCTTTTGTAGCTTATTGCTGAAAATGTAAAAAATGTAACTAATCCTGCAAAAAACCATACAATTTGTTTTTTGTAGAATGGATCAAAAATACCATCTGTCATATCATAAGATGCGCTGTATATGGCAATAATCCCACATATAGATATTACTACAACAATAGTCAGCAATATAATGTCAAAATTTTTAAGTTGTCTTTTATCAATTTGAAACATAACCTAAATCCACCATTTTATTAATTAACGCTCCTGCAAGTGCTGCTGCGCTCTGGCTACCTGAACCACCGTGTTCAACCATAGAAATCAGTGCATATTGTGGATTTTTTGCAGGAAATATTGCGCCAAACCAGGAATGGTCTCTGAATTTTTCAGGGATTTTATCGTCGTCGTACTTTTCGGTTTTTTTAAGACTTACTACCTGTGCTGTTCCGGTTTTTCCGGCAACGGTGATTGATTCTACTCTTGCCCTGTATGAAGTGCCGTGAGTTCCATATACTGCCTCTTTCATCCCTTCAATAATAGCTTTTTTTATCCATTCCGGTATGGAAATGTCAGCATACATTTCCGTTTTGAGATTAAGTTCCTGCTGTCCATCAATAATTGATTTGACCACATGTGGTTTTAATATCTTTCCTCCATTAAAAGTACCTGCTAGCATATTTACCATCTGAATTGGAGTAAGACTTACGTAACCCTGACCTATTGAGGCAATAATAGTTTCCCCAGGAAACCATATCTGTTTTAAAACATCTTTTTTCCACTGTCTGCTTGGGAATACCCCCTTTTTCTCGTTTGGCAGATCAACTCCTGTATATTGTCCAAGCCTGAAGAGGTCTGCATATTCTGAAATCTTGTCTATCCCAAGCAGAAGACCAACATTATAAAAATAAACATCACATGATTCGGCAATAGCTTTTTTTAAATCTACGTTGCCATGACCACCTTTTTTCCAGCATTTGTAGTTGTAATTTCTGTAACTAAGTTCACCGTTGCAAAAAAATTCTGTCCTGGGAGTAATTACTTTTTCATTTAATCCAGCATAAGCCATAAGTATTTTAAATACTGAACCCGGGGCATAATGACTTTCTATCGCTCTGTTTAAAAGTGGTTTCTTTTTATCCTCGACTAGTTTTTTCCAGTCTTCCACAGATATATAAGGGATAAAATCGTTCAAATTATATGACGGAGATGAAAACATTGTAATAATCTCTCCTGTGTGGATATCTTCAACAATTACAGAGCCCTGTTTTTTTTCGAATAGTTTTTCCGCAAATTCCTGAAGTCGATAGTCTATTGACAGTTTTATTGTTTTGCCTGGTATAGGTTTTTTATAGTCAAAAGTGTTTATGACCTGGCCAAGGCTGTCTACTTCCACATATTTTTTACCATCGCTTCCCTTTAAAATATCTTCGTAAAAATATTCTACGCCTGTTTTGCCAATTAAATCCCCACCAGTATAACCTTCTTTTGTCTTTAAGTCATTTTCAGTAACTTCACCTAAATAACCTACTATATGGCTTATGGAAGTACTATCCAGGTAATCCCTCACAGGTTCAAGCTTAATTTTTATCCCCTGTAGTTCTTCTATGTTCTCACTGAAGTATGATAGTTCTTCAAAAGTAAGCCCTCTATATGCCAGTACTTCCTGGTAAAAGTAGGCCTTTTTCAATCTTTTTTCTATCAATTCTCTGTCAAACTTGAGTTTTTTTTCCAGAGTTTCAAACAATGTATCTTTGTCCTCTATATCTTCTCTGACAAGATATAAATTATAACTTGGCTTATTTTTGACCAATACGTTGTCATTCCTGTCAAGAATAAAACCTCTGTTGGCTTTTACTCTAATTACTCTTACTCTATTATTGTCAGAAATTTTCTTGTATTTTTCGTAGTTTATAATTTGAAGATAGATTAATCTGCAAAATATTATAAAGATGCCGGATAACAAAAATGAGAAAAATATTATTGTCTTTTTGTTGTATATTGATAAAATCTTATCCTCAAGTTTGCGAAATAACAACTTTATGCCTCACTATAAAAGTCTCTATCATATAGTATATGAATAAATTTCCAATTATTGACAAAATTAATTTTATAAGAGCTAAGTTTGCAACTTCTTGAATTAAAAGTATGAAAAGCAATTTGTATAAAATTACAGCTAAAATGACAAAAATTACATATCCGCTTTCGCTATCTTTGATAAAAAATTTTTCATAGATGAGTTTAAATATGAAGATTGAATAGAATATCAAAAATCCTGTTCCAATATATTTACTGAAAAGATAATCAAAGAAAACTCCTGCTATTACAGAGTAAATTATACTTTGTTTATGAGTATGTTGCCCTGTTATACCAATCAAAAAAATCACAAGAAAGATATCAAATAACCCCATAAATCTGTTGTATTGGAGATAAAAAATTGTGGCAAGGAAGCAGAAAATAGTAAATCTAAGGTATTTATTTCTTAGCATTTTTAATTATTAAAGCATTTTCTATTTTATTAAAATTAACGATAGGTTTTAAAATAATTTTTTGAAACAAGTTATTTTCGGCATCTTCTATTTTATCTACTGTTCCAACAGGTATTCCTTTTGGATAAATTCCGCCAAGTCCTGTTGTTACAAACAGATCACCTTCATTTACAGGTTCAAATTTATCATAATAGTCAACAAATACACCACCGTTGCCATCCCCTTTTAGTATGCCTGTTGATCTTGTTTCGAAATTCATCACACTCACGTTGTTAGTTACATCAAGAATTATTTTAACAAGAGAAGAGGATATGTAAACATCGTCTACTTTGCCAACAAGCCCGCTATGCCCAACAATCGTGTCATTTTTTTCAACCCCATCTCTTCTTCCTTTATCTATAATTATGTAGCCTGGAAATGTGTTTATATTTTTACCAATTACGTTGCAAGCAATAGTTTCAAAATTATATGCGTCCTTAAAGTTTAGCAGAAGTTTTAGTCTTTCGTAATCAGTAAGTTTTTCTTTTAATAAACTTATTTCAAATTTATAATTTTCTATTTCACTCCTGAGTTTTAAATTTTCCTTTTTTACATTGATAAGAAAAAGGTAATTGGTAAATATGTCTTCTAAATAGTTTGAAGTAGAATTGTAAAGGTAGACGAAGGGGTTTATTAAATTTCCCAGCAACCCCTTAAAGGGACCAGATATTTTTGGATTTTTTACCTGAATCAATATCAACGCAAATACTATGGCGAATATTAAAATCAGGTACTTTCGCTTCAACATCTAATTTACGAAATACATACCTTTTTAAGTAATTTTATTTCATCAAGTGCTTTGCCCGAACCAAGCGCAACTGCTGTAAGAGGGTCATCGGCTATGATAATGGGCAGCCCTGTTTCGGCACTAAGCCTTTTATCCAGACCTCTTAACAGTGCGCCACCCCCTGTAAGCACAATACCCCTGTCAACAATATCTGCAGACAGTTCAGGAGGAGTTTTTTCAAGAGCTACTTTTATTGCCTCTATAATTTTTGAGACTGCATACTCGATTGCTTCTCTGATTTCACTGTCGGTAACTTCAATGGTTTTGGGTATTCCATTTACAAGGTCTCTACCTTTGATTTCTATGGTAAGGCTTTCCTCAAGTTCAAATGCAGAGCCTATTTTGATTTTTATCTGTTCTGCTGTATAAGTACCAATCAGAAGGTTATATTTCCTCTTTATATAATTGACTATCGCTTCATCCATTTCATCGCCGCCAATCCTTACAGAGTTTGAGTAAACTATACCTGAAAGAGAAATAACGGCAACCTCCGTTGTTCCCCCCCCAATGTCTACAATCATATTTCCACAGGGTTCTTCTATGGGCAGACCGGCGCCTATCGCTGCTGCCATGGGTTCTTCGATGAGATAAACCTCTCTTGCACCAGCCTGAATTGCCGAATCTTTTACAGCCCTTTTTTCTACCTGTGTTACGCCTGATGGAACACAGATTATTATCCTTGGTCTAACAAGAGACTTTCTTTTATGCACCTTCTGAATAAAGTATCTTATCATTTTTTCTGTTACTTCAAAGTTTGCAATAACACCATCTTCCATAGGTTTTATAGCTACAATATTGGCAGGAGTCCTGCCCAGCATGCTCTTTGCCTCATTTCCGACAGCGAGCACCTCTTTTGTGTCGTTATTGATTGCCACCACCGAAGGCTCACTACATACTATCCCTTTACCTTTTATATAAATAAGCGTATTTGCCGTCCCAAGATCTATTGCAAGGTCATTGGAAAATATTTCCATAATCTTTCCAAACATATTTCCTCCAATGTAAAAAATACTAAATAATATAACTAACAGAATGTAATATATAATTCAATGAATATTATTTTAAATTTGTAATTTTTTACCCCATAAGCGTATCTTCTATTTCAGAAAGTGAATTTATAACAAATTGTATGTGTTCGTCTCTATCGACTCCAAGCTCTTCAATACCTTTTTCAATGTCTTCCCTGTTAACACCTCTTGCAAATGATTTATCTTTGAGCTTTTTTTTGACGCTTTTAAGCTCAATATTTGAAATTTTCCTGTCTGGCCTGACATATCCACAAGCCATTATAAAACCGCACAACTCGTCTACTGCAAAAAGTGTTTTTGCCATAAGCGAGTCTCTGGGAGAATTGGTATAATCAGCATGGCCTAAAATTGCTTTTAAAATATCCTCTTCTACTCCTTTTTCTTTAAGTATCTCCACACCTTTATATGGGTGCTCTGATGAAGAAGGGAACATTTCATAATCAAAATCGTGCAAAAGCCCTGTAACTGACCATTTTTCAATATCTTCACCAAATTTTTGTGCATATGACTTCATTGCCTGCTCTACTGCAAATGCATGTTTTAAAAGGGATTCAGATTTTGTATATTCTGTCAAGATGCCCAGTGCTTGTTTCCTGTCCAGTTTCATTTTGCCTCCCTTTTTAAATTTAATATAATTATACCGATTATAACCATAATAATACTGGCAAGGTGCGGTGCCCTGAGTAATCCTATCATTAAATCATCTGCTCTGAATGTGGTAACAAAACCTCTTATGAGTCCGTAAAAAATAAGGTAAAGTCCTGTTATTTTGCCCCGCCCAATATTATTATCATTTTTCCATAAATATATTAAAAAAGCTGCTGCTATAAAGTTTAATATCATCTCATAAAAAAATGTAGGATGCACAGGTAGTCTGCCAAATTCTTGGTATGCCGGAGGAAAATATTTTTCAGGAAAACTTATGCCCCATGGGACATAATATTTTAATTCATAAATTTTATTTTCAAATAAAATTGTAATTTTTTTTCCGCTTTCAACCATTTCTTTTAACGACGAGATTGATGAAGGGTTATTTTTGAGATTAAGCGTGCCTAAAACTGTTGACCAAAATTCAGGGAATTTGTTTTTTAGTGAAAATATTATTGATGGTGGTGTGATTGTGGGTACTCCGTGTGCTTCACCGTTAGCAAAGTTTCCAAATCTCCCTATCCCCTGGGCAAGAAGAAGAAAGGGGAGTATCAAATCTCCAAACAACAATGCTCTTATTTTTTTGAGTTTTGAAAATAGCAGGAAAGTGATGAATCCTCCAATAATTCCTCCATGGATTGCAAGTCCGCCGTGCCATATTGCAAACATTTCAAAAGGGGTGTTTTTATAAAAATCCCACCTGAAAAGTACATAATATATCCTTGCTCCAAGTATTCCACCTATAAATGTAAAAAGTATCAGATTTTCTATCTCTTCAGGATTCAGACCTAATTTTTTTGCTTTTTTTTTCGTAAAGAATAAGGTCAGTAGAATACCTATAAGATACATCAAACTATAATATCTGATTTCAAAATTTCCAATTTTAAAAATATAGGGAAACATTATTTTGCTCCTTTTTTTGAAGCTGTTATAATTGCTATAAAAATTAGAATTATTCCTATAAATTGAAACTTGTCAATAGTTTCTCTGAAAAAAAAGTATGCAAGTATTGCTGAGCCTATGGGCTCACCCAATGTTGTTATGGCAACCATACTGCTTTTTAGATGTTTTAGAGCCCAATTCAAAGAAGTATGGCCTATAAGTTGGGGTATAACTGCGAGCATAAGCATAAATAAGTATGAAGATGGCTGATACGTAAAAAACTTTTGATTTGTTAAGAGAGCTACAAATAAAAGGGTTATTGCACTTGATGTGTATGTAATTGTTATATAAGGGACTATATCGACTCTTTCCCTGACTTTACTCCCTATCATAATATAAATAGCTGCAGCAATTGCACCTATAATTGCAAACATATCTCCAATTAATGCTTTTTCGTTTATATCAAAAGTGTTTGCGATATTTATGTCACCTAAAGTCAGTATAACGCTTCCAAGTATGGAAAAGATTATACCGAAGATAATAGATGCATTTTGTTTTTCCTTTAAGAAAATATAAGAAAAGATGCCTACAAAAATAGGGCTTGTAGTTACAAGTACTACACTGCTTGCAACAGATGTAAGCTTTATTGAGGTAAACCAGGTATAAAAATGAACTGATAAAACGATTCCGGAAATTATTGACAAGATAATATCTTTTTTTTCTATCTTTTTAATTGAGTGCTTCCTGATTTTAAATATTGCAATTATTATAATACTTGCAAATATTAGTCTGTATGTAGCTATCATAAGTGGCGGGACGTCATAACAAAATCTTACGAAAATAGCTGCAAATGAAATTGATATTACACCTGAAAGCAAAATGAAAAATATCTTTAATTTCATTTTTTGACTCCTATGATGGCACTGCCTATTTCACTTGTCAGCATTGCAAGGATTATTATCAATGCTCCGACGTATTGATTAAATGTAAGTATTTCTTTGCCGATAAAATATCCGAAAAATGCTGCAGACACAGGCTCTAATGTAAATAAAATAGCAGCTTTTGTGGGTGTGGTATATTTTTGCATTGCTGTTTGTATGAAAAATGCCAGTACTGTTGCAAAAAAACCTGTCAGAATAAACGCAAATATTGTTTCATTGTTTAATTGTATATAAATATTTTTATTTGTTGCAAAAGATACAAATGTTGATAACAAAGCCGTTACAGTTATCTGTATAACGGTTAAAATCATTGCATCATATTTTCTTGAATAAAAATCGGTTAAAATTATGTGTATTGCAATCCCTATGGCATTCAAAAGAATCAAAAACTCCCCTTTGCCAAAATTTACTTTTCCTTTAAATGATATAAAATACAGCCCGATAATTGATAAAATGACCCCTATTATTGAAGTAGGGTAGGGTTTTTTCTTTAAAAAAAGGAATGAAAAGAGTGGTACAAATACAATATAAAGACCTGTCAGAAATCCTGTTTTGGAAGCAGATACATACATCAGTCCGACAGTTTGCAGATAAAATACCAAAAACATAACAAAACCCATAACCAGACCTGCATAAACTGACGAAAGTGATATTTTATTTTTTCTTAAAAACAGAAAAGGAAAAAGTAGTAATGACGCAAAGAAAAATCTGTAGCTTAAAAATACTACCGGGTCAATTTTATTCACTGCCTCTTTAACTATTATAAAAGTACTGCCCCAGATAATTGAAATAAAAAGCAGTGAAATATCTGCTGAGTATTCAAGTAATCTTCTGTTCATAATTTGCAAACTCAATTTTTTTTATTTGGGGAAGCATTATAGATATTAATATCAACGCCATTCCTGATATTTGAATATAATCAACCTTCTCTGAAAGGATTAAACCTGAGGCAATGACTGTTATAACAGGCTCAATGGATGAAAATATTGATGCATACATGCTTCCTATTTTTTCGATAGACAGGTATAGCAGTGTAATGGCAAGAAAAGTGGAAATAAAAGACAGGCCTGTGATAAGCAGTATTGCATTTTTATCAAACTTAAAAGAAAAATCGGCCTTCAATGAAAATGAGAGCGCAGCAAAAAGCATTACATAAAAGCTAAAAGTAAGCGGTTTTTGAGTTTTCAAGGAGTACTGTATAAAAATAATGTAGCAAGAAAATACCATTGAAGCGCCAAGTGCAAATGCGATGCCTGTCAATGAATATCTGTTATAAAAAGCATTATAGAATATCAGGCAGCTGCCAATCGCAATGAATATCAGTGAAAAAATGGTTACATTATTTAGTTTTTGTTTATAAATAAATACAGACAATATTGTGACAAACAGGGGGTATAAGTAGAGGATTAATGATGCAGTTGAAACTGAAGTGTTTTTGATTGCCAGAAAAAATAAATTGCTCTGCAAAAAATATAAAATGCTTCCTGCAAACATTGCTTTTAGAAGGTTTATCCTTTTTATTACAAAAAGTTTCGGGTTTTTTAATGCAAAATAAATAGCAAAGATTAAAGATGCAAAGAAGAATCTGTAAAACAACATATTTGACGTAGATATATCCATATTATAACCCTGTTTGGCAAAAATTGCCAGGAAGGCAAAGCATGTTGCTGACAGAAGAGCGTATATAATTCCAGTTGACATTTAATCACCTATAAAAAAATTAAGTATTAATAATCGATTATTTTTATAAAATCAAATATAATCTGATAGTTTATTAAAGTTTAGTTATATTTTAATATTGTTAAAAACAACTTGACAAGTTGTAGTTATTTATTAAAATAAAATATCATTCTATTTTAGGGGGACATTATGTCTTTGATGGAAAAGTTTTGGCAAATGGCAAAAGAAAAACAGGGGACAGTTGTATTGCCCGAAGGTGTTGACGAAAGAACAATTGATGCTGCACACACTATTTCAAAAAATGGTCTGGCTAAGGTAATTGTTTTAGGTGAAGAAGAAAAGGTAAAGAATCTTTTTAAGTCAAAAGGATACCCTGTGGATTGTGAAATAATTGAGCCTGAAAAGAGCAAGTATTATGAAGAATTTGTAACGGAGTATTATGAAAAAAGAAAGTCAAAAGGGATGACTCTTGATGAGGCGAGAGCTTCCATGAAAGATGTTAATTACTTCGGTTGTATGCTTGTTGAAAAAGGGGTTGCAAATGGTGCAGTTACGGGCGCCTGCCATACAACTGCAGACGTGTTGAGGGCTGCTATAAGGGTAATCGGTACAAAGCCTGGGATGAAAACGGTTTCAAGTTGTTTCATTATGGTGACTCCCAAAAAAGAATTTGGGAAAGATGGCGCAGTATTGTTTGCTGACTGTGCTGTAAACCCCAATCCGGATGCAAGAACTTTGGCAGAAATTGCTCTTGCCACAGCTGATAGCTGTAAAGCCTTTTTGGGGGTTGAGCCTAAGGTTGCAATGTTGTCGTTTTCAACCAAAGGGAGTGCGAGTCACCCTGATGTTGATAAGGTTCTTGAGGCGTTAAAAATTTCAAAAGAGATGGCTCCTGAACTAAAAATTGACGGTGAATTGCAGGCAGATGCAGCACTTTTAAAAAGTGTCGGGGAGAGAAAAGCGCCTGGTAGCGATGTCGCCGGAAGTGCAAACGTATTGATATTCCCTGATCTTGATGCAGGAAATATAGGGTACAAGCTTGTAGAAAGGGTTGCTTCTGCAGAAGCGATAGGCCCTATTATTCAGGGTTTGAAAAAACCTGTCAATGATTTGTCAAGGGGTTGCAAGTATATGGATATTGTTAATGTAGCTGCCATCACGATGGTACAATCTTAAAGGGGGATTAGTTATGAAAATTCTTGCGCTTAATTGCGGTAGTTCATCAGTAAAATATCAACTTTTTGATTGGGAAGAAAAAAAGGTTGTGGCAAAAGGTGTTGTTGAAAGAGTTGGTATAGGGGACTCTTTTATTATACATGAAGTTCCTGGCAGGGATTCTTATAGAAATGAGTATGAATGTCACGATCATAATACTGCTATAAATCTTGTTGTTAATACTCTTGAAAGTAAGGAAAATGGTGTTATTGAGAAAATTAGCGAAATTTCTGCCGTAGGTCATAGGGTCGTTCATGGAGGGGAAAGGTTCAAAAGTAGTGTGCTTATCGATGATAAGGTTATAAAGGCGATAGAAGATGTTCAGAATCTTGCACCACTGCATAATCCACCAAACCTTGCGGGGATAAGAGCTGCTAAAGCTGTTTTACCTGATGTTCCTCATGTGGCAATATTTGATACGGCTTTTCATCAATCAATGCCTGATTATGCTTATACATATGCCATTCCTTATGAATGGTACAAAGAGTACGGCGTAAGAAGATACGGTTTTCATGGCACAAGCCATCTGTACGTATCAAAGAGGGCGGCAGTACTTCTGGGGAAAGATCCTAAAGATTGTAATATAATTACAATGCATATAGGAAACGGTGTATCCCATACTGCAATAAAAAATGGGAAGTCTGTTGACACGTCAATGGGCCTGACGCCACTTGAAGGTGCTGTGATGGGGACCAGGTGCGGAGACCTTGATCCGGCTGTCCCACTGTTTATGCAGCAGCAACTCAATGTTGGACCAAAAGAAATGGACAGCTTGCTTAACAAGAAATCAGGTATTCTTGGTATTACAGGTAAATATACGGACAGAAGGGATGTGCTGGAACACGTGGATACAGATGAGAGGTGCAGACTTGCTATCGAAATAGAGGCGTATAGGCTTAAAAAATATATTGGCGCTTATTATGCTGTTCTTGGCAGAGTAGATGCTATTGTGTTTACTGCAGGTGTTGGCGAAAACGCAGGTATTATTAGGCAAAAGGCCTTAGAAGGGCTTGAGGAACTTGGTATAAAAATTGATAAAGATAAAAATCTTAAAACATTCAGCAAGTCGGGAGAAACTGAAATTTCCACTCCTGACTCAAAGGTTAAGGTTTTTGTGATTCCTACAAACGAAGAACTCGTCTTCGTGGAGGATGTGGTTGCAATATTGCAAAATACCTACAAAGATCACACAGAATATCCATACTCATTTCTAAAATAATAAAGCCCCAAAAATGGGGCTTTTTTTATTCGTTTTTTATAAAACTTTTAAGCATTTCAACAGGTAATGGAAATACTATTGTAGAATTTTTTTCCGATGCTATTTCATTTAGCGTCTGAAGATAACGTAATTGAATAGTGATAGGGTTTTTGGACATTATTTCACTTGCCTGAGATAATTTTTCTGCTGACTGCAATTCCCCTTCGGCGTGAATAATTTTAGAGCGCCTTTCCCTTTCTGCCTCAGCCTGTTTTGCCATTGCCCTTTGCATTTCCTGTGGCAAATCGATGTGCTTTATTTCCACTGCAGTAACTTTTACACCCCACGGATCTGTTTGTTTGTCTATTACATCCTGTAATTCAAGGTTTATCTTCTCTCTATTGGAAAGCAGGTCATCCAATTCAAATTGGCCCAGGATACTTCTTAAGGTAGTTTGTGATAACTGACTTGTAGCATAATAAAAATCTTCGACTTCCAGAACGGCTTTCTCCGGTGAAACAACCCTGAAGTATACTACCGCATTCACTTTGACGGAAACATTGTCTTTGGTTATAACATCCTGTGGAGGGACATCCATTACAACTGTTCTTAAATTAATTTTAACCATCTTTTCAATACCAGGGATAAGTATAATTAAACCAGGGCCACGGACAGAAACATACCTTCCAAGCCTGAATATAACCCCTCTTTCATATTCTTTCAGAATTTTTACCGTATTGAAAATTATAACAAGTATTAGAATAAAAATGATTGCAGGCAAACTAAACATATTGACCTCCTTTATTTATTTATGTATTATTCACCTCAATTTTACATTAAAATGTACACTACTTCAAAATAATTTAAAAGAGGAATTTATGATAGTAAGTATGACAGGGTACGGGAGTGTTACAAGGCACTTTGATTTGTTTGATATTACGGTATCTATAAAATCTGTAAACAGCAAATATTCAGATATCAAAATAAAATTGCCGAAGTTTTTATATTTAAGAGAGGTAGAGTTTATAAATATTGTCAAAAATGAACTGTTAAGAGGAAAAATTGATGTAATAATAGATGTTTTTCTAAGAAAACCTATCAAAAAGGCAAGGCTCAATACCGAATATTTCAACATGTATATGGATGTTCTAAGAGAGGTTCAGATTAGAAGTGAAATACTTGATGACATTAAGATAGAGCATATATTACAATTTGAAAATATAATAGATTTTGTTGATGAATCGGATATGACAGAATTTATTGATAGGGAGGTTGTGGCAGTTTTAAGAGAATGCTTGTCTGAAGTAAAAAGGATGAGAGAAATTGAAGGCAAGCATTTGCAAGATGTTATAACAGAATCCCTGAAAAAGTTGCAGGCTATGAATGATGAGATTTCAAATTTAAAGGATGAAGTTTACAATATTAATCTTGATAAATATAGAAAGAGAATTGAAGAGCTTGTTTTAAAATTTGATGAGGATAGAATAATTACGGAAGCTGGAATAATTTCGGAGCGCCTTGACATTTCTGAGGAAGTAAACCGTATAAATTCCCATATCAGGCAGGTAATAAATGTAATTAACAATGAGTTTCCATGTGGCAAAAAGCTTGATTTCTTTTGTCAGGAATTAAACAGGGAATTTAATACAATAGGTTCAAAATCATCACAGATTGAAGTTATAAATTATGTGGTTAGTGCTAAAAGTGAAATTGACAAAATAAGGGAACAGGTACAGAATATCATATGAATGATTTGGGTAAACTTTTTGTAATAAGTGCACCTAGCGGGGCAGGTAAGACTTCACTTTGTAATGAGCTTTTGAAAACTTATGGCAATCTGGAGTATTCAATATCTTATACTACGCGTGAGCCCAGAGCGGACGAGGTTGACGGGAAAGACTACTTTTTTGTGAGTGAGAAAGTGTTTAGAAAAATGATAGAAAATGATGAGTTTATAGAATGGGCTGAGGTTCATGGGAATTTTTACGGTACACCGAAGAAATTTATAGAAGACAAGTTGAAATCAGGGGTTAATATTTTGCTTGATATCGACCCCCAGGGCGCAAGGCAGCTAAGGAAGAGACTTAATTTTGGTATTTATGTGTTTGTTATAGCACCAAGTATCAAGGAATTGGAAGAGAGGCTAAGAAAAAGAAGGAGTGAGTCGGAGGAGAAGCTTCGTCTCCGGCTTGAGAATGCAAGAAAAGAGGTTCAGTTTTACAAGGATTATGATTATATTATAATTAATAAAAACTTTGAAAAAGCATTCAATGAGCTCAATGCAATATATATTGCCGAGCATTTAAGGTCGAAAGATGTAAAAAAAATAGAAGATATTGTGAATTTGGAGGTTTGAAGTGGCACTTATTGATATTGAAAAGTTGGTTAAACGAGAAGATATTAAGGGGAAGTACAGGCTCAACAGGATATTAAGCCTGAGAGCAAGGGAGATTGTTGATGCCAAAGAAGGGACACTACCTCCTCAGGTAAATGAAGGGAGCAAACCTACAACCAAAGCGATTTTTGAGCTTGTTAAAGGAAAAATAAGGGTGGAAAAGATAGAAGAGGGCGATGAGTAATATTTTAATAGGGGTTTCAGGGGGGATTGCTGCATACAAAATCCCCATTCTTTGTAGAAAATTTATACAAGCAGGCGATAGTGTCAAAGTAATTTTGACTGAGAATGCTGCTAAGTTTGTTACCCCTCTTACTCTTGAAACTTTGACAAAAAACAGGGTATATCTCGATGACTTTTTGACAGATATAAGTCCGAGAGATATTGAGCATATTGACCTTGCTGAGTGGGCGGATATTTTCATAATCGCACCTGCCACTGCAAATACAATCGCCAAGATGGCATGTGGCATAGCCGATAATCTTTTGACTTCAACATATCTTGCCTACAAAACTGAAAAACCTTTATTCATTTGCCCTGCGATGAATACCAATATGTATCAGAATCCTGCAACAGTAGATAATTTAAACAAAATTGCACAAAGAGGCGTTAATATTATAAGCCCTATTGAAGGTGAACTTGCATGTAAAGATGTGGGCATTGGAAAGATGCAGGAGCCGGAGATTATCTTCGAGGCAGTTAAAGATAAACTCAGTGCTTGCAATGTGCTAAATGGATTAAAAGTGATAGTGACAGCCGGCCCTACCATAGAGGATATTGACCCTGTAAGATACATTTCAAACAGAAGTAGTGGGAAGATGGGTTATGCTATTGCAGAAATGGCAAAAAAGATGGGGGCTGATGTTACTTTAATTTCAGGTCCTTCTAATTTAAAAACTTCCCTAAATGTAACAAAGGTTAAAAGCGCAATAAATATGTTGAATGTATTAAAGCAAAAGGTTGAAGACTGTGATATTTTGATTATGGCTGCAGCAGTGGCAGATTATCGGGTAGAAAATATAAGTGATATTAAGATTAAAAAGAGTAGCAATGAACTTCATTTAAAGCTTATCAAAAATCCTGATATACTTTTTGAGCTTTCAAAAGTAAAAAGAGAAGGGCAAGTTTTTGTAGGTTTTGCTGCAGAGTCTAATGACCTTGAGGAAAATGCCGTCTTAAAGTTAAAAATGAAGAATCTTGATATGATAGTTGCCAATGATATCAAAAGAGAAGATATAGCCTTTGATTCTGACTACAATGAGGTAATTGTTTTCAATAAAAAGGGTTCAAAGTTAACTATTAAGAAAGATAAAAAGGAAGTAATTGCAGAAAAAATATTGAAAGAGATCAAAGCTTATATAAATGGGTAAGTTTATTAAAGAAAATTTTCTAAATGATGTTTATGGGGTTTCTGAAATACTGATTGACAGCTGTTTAAATAGTGAAAGTGACCCTTTTATGGAATTAAAGGATGCAGTTGAAAACTGTAAGAAGTGTCAGCTTTCAAATTATAGAAGCAATGTTGTTTTTGGTGAAGGTGATATAAATGCTGGTTTGATGTTTGTTGGCGAAGGGCCGGGAGCTGAGGAGGATAGGCAAGGGAGGCCTTTTGTGGGCCGGGCAGGGCAACTTTTGACCAAAATGATTGAAGCTATGGGACTAAAAAGAGAAGAGGTATATATAGCAAACATTGTCAAGTGCAGGCCGCCTGACAATAGAAACCCTTTCATGGAAGAGGCTACAGCATGTATTGATTATCTAAAAAAGCAGATTGAGCTGGTCAGTCCAAAAGTTATTGTTTGTCTTGGAAGTGTTGCTGCAACTTATCTTCTTAATACTGAGAAACAAATTTCAAAACTTAGGGGTGAATTTGTTGATTTTAATGGAATAAAGGTTATGCCTACATTTCACCCTGCATATCTTCTTAGAAATCCTTCCAAAAAGAAAGAAGCATGGGAAGATTTAAAAAAAGTTATAAATTTTTTAAATTTGAAATGATTTTTTTGAATTTAGTGGTATAATATTTTAAGGTCTTAAATTATTAACTTTAGGGGGTTTAGATGAAATCTTTGAAATTATTAGCTTTAGTTGTTAGTTTATCCTTGGTTCTTTTCGCCTGTGCTCCACCAAAAATTGACCCGATGAGTATGCAGGTTACGCCTGCCGATACTGAGCAGGTTAATATCCCTCAGATTTGTATGGCCCAATACGAAAGCAAAAAAATAAGTGTTGCTGTACTTCCTTTTACCAACAATACTACTTTTGGAAAAATGGAAGGGGTTAATACAAATATTCAGGGTGAGGCTACCAGGACTCATACTTCTGCAGGTGTTGCAGGTGTTGTTGCTGCGCCGGGTGCAGTTGGAATAGGTTATGCAGGTGCCAGTAAAACAAATGTTAAGTACTCAAAAGATATTAACACTTTTTACAGACAGATTTCACCTCAGCTTGGTGAGTTTGCTCAGTCAGCAGTTGAGGATACTATTGTTAACATTGGTGGTGTGAATGTTTTTAGCCGTGCTCAAATGGAAAAAATACTCCAGGAGCAAGGATTTCAGATGAATGTGGCTGATCCTAATACTGTTGCTCAGTTTGGCAAAATTGCCGGTGTAAGTTATGTAATCACAGGTACTGTTGACAATATAAATGCAAAATATGTTCCTAAATCAGATACCAATACAGGAAATGTCTGGGTCAACCTTGCCCTTACTGTTGGAAAATCTATGGTTGATGGATGGAATGTTACCACTGATATGACAGTACAGCTTATTGATGTATCCACAGGACAGATTTTGCTTTCCAAAAAGGTAAGCGGACGTGAACTTGGGGGGACACAACCAGGCTTTAACCCTGAGCTAGTAGTTACTGCTGCCAAGAAGGCTATGCAGGAGTCTGTTGATGATATAAAACCTGTTTTTTCAGAGCATTTTTCTGCAAAAGCGTATATCAATCAACTTAGAGGAAATAAGTCTGCGGCAATGGTTTCCATGGGAAGAAAAGATGGAATAAAGCCAGGTGACAAGCTTGAAGCTTATGAATTTTTGGAAGTGCAGGATTTTATGACAAAAAAATCAAATTGTACAAAATCCAAAATTCCTGTTGAGTTGATAGTAAGTGACCAGGTGGATGAATCAACTTCGTGGGTTGTAGTTGAGGGTGAGCCTAATTCAAAAATGAGACTTAAACTGGGTACTCTGGTCAAAAGGGCACCAATGTCAGGGCAAAGTGTGATAAAAAAATTGTGGTAACTGGTTATGTGTAAAAAGATATTTATAACTGCTATTATACTGTTAGCGGCATTCTCTGCACAGTTATATGCTGCATCTGTAGAGGCTGTCGGTGAAGCATTGATAGCAAATAACGATATTGGTGCTGCCAAAAATCAGGCGATAGCGCGAGCAAAATGGGCAGCTCTTGAAAAGGCTGCTCAGGTAAATGTGAAGGTTGAGACAATTGTTCAAAATGCGCTTTTGGTTGATGAATCTATTAAATCAGAAGTATCAGGAGCTATTAAGGATTTTTCGGTTATTGACGAAGGTAAAGATGGGGATACATATTGGGTAAAGATTAAAGCCAATGTAGAGCAAAAAGATGCGGTTAAAACAGTAAGTCTTTTTGCAAAAAATACTTCGGTATCTGTGCTTTTGCCTGTGGTATTCCCTGATGGAAGAGTGCTTGAAACATCTCCATTGTCTGAAAAAATCATTAATGAACTTTTGCTGCAAAATTTTGAGGTTGTGGATGTTGCTTCCCTTGGCAACCCCTATTCAATTGAACAGCTCAGCAATGCTATGCAGAATAATGATTTTTTGCTTCTTAGAAGTCTGGCTTACAGGTCTCTTTCAGGGGTATTGCTTGTTGGTAAAGTTGAAAGCATTGCCACTGCAAAAGAGGGTAAAAATATTGGATATGGGATTAATCTCCCTTTTAATATTGTAAATGGTAAACTGACTTATAGACTTATAGGAAGTAAAGACGGACAGAAAATTATTCTTGATAGTGGCTATGTTTCGGCAAGAGGTCAGGCTGCTTCTGTTGATGATGCAGTTTATAATATGCTTGAAACCCTCAGCTATGAAGTAACAAACAGAATTATATCAAAAATCTCTGAAAAGATCAGGGGGATTGAAAACAGAAAGGTGGAAATTGTTTTGGCGGGGAATACCGACGTAAACAAGCTGTTGCAGTTAAAGGGTGACCTTCAGTATATTGCCTGGGTACTAAATATTGAAACTCAAGGTACTGACAAACTTGTCCTTGATTATCCGGAAAAAGTAATTTATCTTGCCAATGCTATTGAGCAGAAGAGGATATACAGTATAAAAAAGATTGATGACAGACGAATAGTCCTTGAGTCAAACAGATAATCAGAAGAGCCGCATAATTTAAGCGGCTCTTTTATTTTACCATTTGAAATATATCTGATTTAAATAAAATCATACCTCTATTGACATTTGGTTTAAATAAGACTAATATTGTCTAAATTAAGTTTGCAAGAGGTATTAGTTATGAAAATAACCAGAGCAGGGGATTATGCTTTAAAAGTTATGGCTTATATTGGTTCGCAGGATAAAAATAAGTTATTTATGCGTAATGAGTTATCGGAAATTTGTGGCATTCCTGATAGTTTTTTGGGCAAAATTTTACAGTCCCTTGCAAGAAACAATATTTTGTATTCCGAGAGGGGTAAAAACGGTGGTTTTAAGTTTGTTAAAGAGCCTCAGGAGATAACATTGTACGACATAATAAAGGCTGTTGAGGGGGAAATAAAGATAAATGATTGTCTTGTTGACCCGGATTTTTGTTCAGGTCTGACTTCTTGCAATATCCATAATGTGCTTGGTAAAATCAGGGAATCATTTATAGATGAGCTCAAAAAATATACCCTTGAAAATATTATCCAAGGTTAAAGTAGTTTACATATTATTAAATGTAACTTATTGATAGTAAATGTAAAAATATATTGTTTTTATTACCATAAGGTTATAGGTTTTTAGATTATTTGCTATTGAAATTAAAAAAATATAGGTTAAAATCCTACAGCTAATTTTCAAATAAGTTATCCTGGAGGAATTTTAATGATTAAAACAGATTTATTAGAAAAACTAAATAAAGAGCCAAAACTTTCAGCTAATGCTGTCACGGTTTTAAAGAAAAGGTATCTCAAGAAAGATGAGGATGGAAATGTAGTTGAGACACCTCAGGGTATGTTTCAAAGAGTAGCTTTGAATATTGCAAATGCTGAATTAAAATATGGCTCTGAATCAAAATACGAAGAATACGCCGTGAAGTTTTATGATATGATGGTAGACTTAAAATTTCTTCCAAATTCGCCCACACTTATGAATGCTGGTAAGGAGCTGCAGCAGCTTTCAGCCTGTTTTGTGCTTCCTGTTGAGGATTCTCTGGAAAAAATATTTGAGGCTGTAAAACATACTGCTCTTATTCACAAGTCGGGTGGCGGGACAGGGTTTTCTTTTTCAAGGCTAAGGCCCAAAGATGATGTTGTGAGGACTACAAAAGGGGTTTCAAGTGGCCCTGTTTCATTTATGAGTGTTTTTGATTCTGCTACTGAGACTATCAAGCAGGGGGGCACAAGACGAGGCGCAAATATGGGTATATTGAGGGTTGATCATCCCGATATAATGGAGTTTATCTATGCAAAACAGGATAAAACCAAATTGACAAATTTCAATCTTTCGGTTGCTATTACTGAAGAGTTTATGGAAAAGGCGCTGAAAAATGAAGAATACGAGCTAAGAAATCCGAAAACTGGTAAAGTTGTAAAAAAACTAAATGCCAAAGAAGTTTTTGACCAGATGGTTAAACTTGCTTGGGAGGGTGGCGACCCAGGGATAGTTTTTATTGACAGAATTAATAAATTTAACCCTACCCCTAATGAAGGTGAAATAGAAAGTACCAATCCATGTGGGGAGCAACCACTTTTGCCATATGAATCTTGCAACTTAGGCTCAATAAACCTTGGTAAATTTGTAAAAGGTAATGATATAGATTGGGATGACTTAAGATATGTTATTCAAACCGGAGTGAGATTTCTTGATAATGTTATCGATATGAATTGTTATCCTATTGAAGAAATCGATAAAATGACCAAGAAAAATCGCAAAATTGGGCTTGGTGTGATGGGTTTTGCTGACATGCTTGCTTTGCTTGATATCCCTTATAACTCTGAAGAAGCTATTGAAATGGCAGAGATGGTGATGAAATTTATTCAGGATGAGGGAAGAATAGCTTCCGGAGAGCTGGCAAAAGAGAGGGGTAATTTCCCTAACTTTGAAGAAAGTATATACCCTGATATGGGGTTTGAATATATGAGAAATGCAACAGTTACCACCATTGCTCCTACAGGTACAATATCTATAATTGGAGGTTGTTCGAGCGGTGTTGAGCCTTATTTTGCAATTGCTTTTTACAGAAATGTTATGGACAACAATAAGCTTGTGGAAGTAAACCCTATATTTAAGGAGAGAGCTAAAAAGGATGGATTCTTTACGAAAGAGCTTATGGATAAAATTGCTGAGAAAGGCACATTGCATGACATTGATGAGATTCCTTCTCATATAAAGAATGTTTTTGTTACTGCTCACGAGATTTCGCCTATATGGCATGTGAGGATGCAGGCGGCTTTTCAGAAATATACAGATAATGCGGTAAGTAAAACCGTGAATTTTCCAAATGAAGCTACGATTGATGATGTAAGGGAAGTTTATATACTTGCTTATAAGCAGGGGTGTAAAGGGATTACAATTTACCGGGATGGAAGCCGTGATGCCCAGGTTATAAACCTTGGAACAAAAGAAAAAGATGCCAAGGAACAGGCTGCTCAGGAATACCACGCTATTTTCAGACCAAGGCCAAGGCCAAAAGTATTGTTTGGAAAAACTCTTGAGATGATGACAGGTTGTGGGAAACTTTATGTTACTATTAATTTTGATGAAAATAATGAGCCTTTTGAAGTTTTTACAAGTATGGGTAAAGCTGGCGGATGTGCCCAAAGTCAGTGTGAAGCAATAGGGAGGTTAATTTCCCTTGTTTTCAGAAGTGGTGGTGACTATGATATTGTGGTCAAACAGCTTAAAGGTATTTCTTGCCATATGAGATATGGTTTTGGACAAAATCAGATATTAAGCTGTGCTGATGCAGTTGGAAAAGCCATTGAAAAAGCAATAATGATGGGCTCTGAGTTTAAGGTAATCAATCAGGAAAAACTTACCGTCGATAAACTTCTTGAAGAAGCAGAAAAAAAGTCAGGAAGTCTTAACGAGCAAATCAGAAACGGAGCTTGTCCTGAATGTGGCGGACCGATACAATATGTAGAAGGGTGCGATGTCTGCCATTCTTGTGGTTATTCTCACTGCAGTTAGGATTATAAAAGACGGGGGCCAAAGCCCCCTTCTTTAAATCATATAAAAGATAATTGCTGCAAATGTAATATAAAAAAATATTTCTATTTTTCTAAGATCGATTTTTTCATTTAAATATAAAGCTGCAATAAGAGGTAAAAAGACAATTGAGCCCCTTATCCCCATAGAAAGATAGCTCCATTTTAAAATTTTTGATTCAAATCCTAATGCAACAATAAGATAAGAAGATGATACAACGGTTAAGTTTATTAGTCTGATAGCAGATATTTCATTTTTTATTTTGAGCTTTGAAATAAAATCTTTGTAGATGTTTGTAGTAACTCCTACCACCAATCCTGACGCAGTTCCTAATACTATAAATAGTATGAAAGAGAGAATAATTGATGTTATGAGCGGTGAAAAATGAGAATTGATAAAATATGGGAAGACTTCCGCTCCGGTTTTGGTGACGAAACCGGAGGCTCTGACATACATTCCGATATACACACCTAAAAAACCTACCGGAGGGATTAATGCAGCGCTTAAAATACTCCCCCAGACAGCATCTTTTTTGCTTTTAGCAGAGAATATGGCCTGGAGATACACCTGGGTTGACAGGACACCTATTATCATAAAAATAAGATCAAATGTTGCCTTTTTTTTCCCGTAACTGAATAGACTAAACCAGTTAATATTATCTGGCAAACTGTCAAAGATGTATAAGCCGCCAGCTTTGAAGGCTTCAAAAAAACAGACCAGCATAACGATATAAATAACAAATATTTTTATTTTACCTATAACTGATGAGCCTTTGACACCTCCATACACAGAGTAAAGTAAAATGATGAGGGATGATATAAAGGAGCCGTTTATTAATTTTAAACCGAAAAAATGTGATATGATAGCACCTGACGCGATAATTTGTGCAATTATATGTATGTAGATTCCAAGTGTACTGAAAAAACTACTGACTTTTCTAAATCTTTGTCCAATGTATCTTCCAAGGAATTCTGTAATTGTGGTAATATTACTTACATATAACTTATCAGTGAGAATAAGGCCTAAAATGATGCAGGCTATCCCTGAGCCAAGGGTGAAAATTACACCGGCCAATCCGTAGAAGTAAGCCATCTGTACAGTACCTAATGTGGATGCTCCCCCTACGAGCGTGCCGATAATAACACCAGCTACACCGAAATAGCTTAAGTTTTTTCCAGCCAATAAAAAATCGTTGCTGTTTTTTGCTTTGTTTTTTGTGAGAAATACCTGGAAACTTAAAATTAATGTTACTGAAATAAATAGGATTTTATATATCATTTATTGTTTAGCATCTCATAAGTTTTACTAAATATGTCGAAATCATTTTTTGTAAAGAGGCATATATAACAGTTTTTGATTTTATTGGATAAATTTTCTTTGAAATCAATCATAGCTTTTAAGATAACGTGTGATGCCTCTTTTATTGGATAACCGAAAATCCCGGTGGAAATAGCAGGGAAAGCAATAGTTTTGATGTTGTATCTATCAGCCAAGCTTAAAGAATTGTATATTGCATTGTATAAAAGTTTGTCCGGGTTTTTATCAATGTTATATCTTGGACCTACTGCATGGATGACATACTTTGCCTTTAAATTTCCTCCTGAAGTTATAACAGCGCCCCCTATATCGCAATGACCTATTTTGTTGCATTCTTCCTGAATTATGTCGCCACCTTTTTTTCTGATTGCACCAGCAACGCCACTTCCAAGTATCAGATCAGAATTGGCAGCATTTACAATACAGTCTACATCAAGCTCTGTAATGTCTCCGGTTAATAACTTAACTTCCATATAAGATTAATAACATCTTTTTGTCAGAAATTCATCAAAAAATTTTCCAATTTAACATATAGAAAATTTATATCCATAAGTATTAAAACATAAATCTTGACAATTTAGAAATATTGTTTTAAAAAGAGAGTAATAAGGAAAGGCTATGAAAATAGGATGTTCACAACGAATTATAAAAACTGGTAACCTGGAAGAAAATTTGAATCATTTTGTTAATGATTTAATGTTATATGCTGATAAAGGTGTTGACATTGTTGTTTTTCCTGAAATGTGGGCAACCGGGTTTGATTATAAAAATATATTGGAACACTCAAGGAAGACCGAAGCTATTATTGAAGAAGTGTCCAAAAAGCTTAAAAACTTTCAGCTTGCTATTTTGTCTCTTCCAGAAAATGATAATAATGAAGTGTACAATACGATTTTTGCTGTTGACAGTTCCGGGGTTATTGCCAGATATCGAAAGATTTTTCTTTTTTCCCCTTTGAAGGAGGATGTTTACTTTAAAAAAGGGGACTTTGAAATATCTGTTTTTACCTTTAATTCTGTAAAAATTTCACTTCATACATGTTATGAAATAAGATTCCCAGAATTATTTAGAATTGCAGCTTATAATGGATCACAATTAATGATTGTTCCTGCTATCTGGCCTGATTTTAAAAAATACCATTGGCTTACGCTTTTAAGGGCAAGGGCTATAGAAAATCAGACGTTTGTTGTGGGTTGCAACGCTTATGAAGTGTATAACAATGGAAAAACTATAAAATGTGGACATTCGGCTGTATTTGACCCCTGGGGTGAGTCAGTTGCTTATATAGAAAATGTATCTGATTTAATGATTGCTGAGATGGATTTAAGCAAATTGTTGGAGGTAAGACAGGCCATACCAAGCCTGAAAGATGCAAGTGGTTATTTTAAAATAGATAAAATTAAAAGCCTATAAAGGCAAATAAGGAGGAATGTATGTCAGAATTAGAAAAGCGTATTAGAAAGAAAAGTCTTTTATCCAAAGTAATGAAACCGGAAGATATTGTTAAGCTTTTTGCTGAGGCTGGTGCTGGTAAAAAAGTTTTAAACCTTGGTTGGTCAGGTTTTACTCCTGTTGGTTATCCGAAAGTAGTTCCAATTGCTTTGGCTGATTATGTGGAGCAAAACGGTTTGCAGGGGAAATGGAAATTCAATCTATTTATAGGTGCATCTGTTGGTGTAGAAACTGAAGACAGATGGGCTACTCTTGATATGATTGATAGAAGATGGCCATATCAAACTGGTAAGAATATACAGAAATCTATTAACTCTGGTAAAATTAGGTTTGGTGACAAACACTTATCAATGTTTGCTCAGGATTTAAAATACGGTTTTTATACAAAAGATGAAGGTGGGAAGCTTGATTTTGCTTTGATAGAAGCTTCTGCTATTACTGAAGATGGTGGGATAGTTCTTGCTGGATCTATCGGAGCTGCTCCTGAAATTATTGATGTTGCTGATAAAATAATAGTTGAAATAAATACTGGTGTGCCATCTTTTGAAGGTATTCACGATATAGTTTCTACTGATTTGCCGCCTAACAGAAAGCCTTACCTAATTACTAAGGTTACTGACAGGATTGGTACAACATATGTTCCTGTTGATGATAAGAAAATAGTTGCAATTATAGAATCAAAAATGCCTGATAACGGTAGAGCTCTTACTGAACCTGATGACCTGTCCAACACTATTGCTGGTCATATTATGGAATTCTTTAAGCATGAAATCAAAATGGGAAGATTACCAGAAAACCTTTTACCACTCCAATCGGGGGTTGGTAATATTGCAAATGCAGTTGTTGGTGGACTTGTTAATGGTGACTTTAAAAACCTTTTAGTATTTACTGAAGTATTACAGGATACAATGCTTGACCTTTTTGACAGTGGAAAGCTTGATTTTGCAAATGCGACTTCACTTTCTCTTTCTGCGAAAGGTTTTGAGAGATTCTTTGCAAAATTTGATGAGTACACAAAGAAAATAATACTCAGACCTCAACAAATTTCAAATAACCCTGAGTGTATCAGAAGACTTGGTGTTATAGGTATGAATACACCTGTGGAGTTTGACATCTATGCACATGCTAACTCTACTTGTGTTGGCGGAACAAGAATGATTAATGGTCTTGGTGGTTCTGGTGACTTTGAAAGAAATGCATATATTTCTATCATGCATACACCTTCATGCAGACCATCCAAAACTGATGAGTTTGGTATTTCTGCCGTTGTGCCTAAGGCTCCGCATGTTGACCATACTGAGCATGATATTGATGTTCTTGTTACTGAGCAAGGACTTGCAGATCTTAGAGGTATGGCACCTAAGGAAAGAGCTCGTGAAATTATTAAAAAGTGTGCTCATCCAGCTTACAAAGATTATCTTATGGATTATCTTGAAAGAGCTGAAAAAGCTACCGGCTATGCTCATGAACCACAACTTCTCGATGAATGTTATAAAATGCATTTAAGTTTGGCTGAAAACGGAACTATGAGGTTCTGGAATAAATAACAAATTTAGACCCGCCGAAAAGGCGGGTTTTTTTATACACGGCAGTAGGCAGAATACCGCGTATTTATGCGTGGGTGAATGAGCTTTTTAGTGGTACACTTTTAGATGGAGTATACAAAAACATCATATAGTGTTTATAAGAAGAAATAAGGATCTACATCAATTTTGAATCCGAGTGTAGTGAGTTTTAATTTTTCGAATTCAACTTTTAGCAAATTTATTGATTTGTTAATTTCAGTATAATTTTCTGATTTTATTACAATATGAAATCTGTATCTGTTTTTTATTTTGTAAACTGGTGCAGGTACAGCAGGAAGAATTTTTATGTTTAAATGAGAATTTTTTAAAATCGATTCTATTTTTTTTGCAACTTCTTTTACAGTTTGCTCTTTAAAATGAGAAAAAATAAATCGAACAATTCTATAATATGGTGGGTAAGAGAAAGTTTTTCTCATTTGCAACTCATAAGTGTAAAAACCATTGCTTGTAAGAAAGGTAAAAACAGGCATATCCGGATTGTATGTCTGAATTATTACCTCACCTTTCTTTTTGAAACGGCCAGCCCTACCTGCAACCTGAGTTAGAAGCTGATAAGCCCTTTCATTGTTTCGAAAGTCAGGCAAGGAAAATATGTTGTCAATATTAAGTATTCCTACAAGGGTTACATTTGGAAAGTTTAACCCTTTTGCAATAAGCTGTGTACCAAGCAGAATTTTAAATTTATTTTTTTCAAAATCGGTTAAAATTTCTGATATTTTTTTTTGTGAAGACACTGTATCGGCATCAATTTTTATTACTTCGCCAGGGAATAATTTTTCGAGAATCAAATAAGCTTTTTCTGTGCCTATGCCAAAATCAAGAAAATCATGACTACCACATTTGCATTTAAGATATTTGATCTTTTCTCCGCAGTAATGGCATCTGGCTGTTTCGTCACTTTTGTAGTAGGTCATTGTAACAGCACAATTTTTGCAAAAAAGTGTTTCACCGCAAGACTGGCATATGAGTTGGGAAGAATAACCTTTTCTGTTTAGAAAAAGTATTGTTTGCTCACCATTTAAAATTCTTTTTTTTATGGCATCATATAGTTGAAGGGATAAAATGCCAGAAATTTTGTCTTCTGTTTTTAAATCAATAATTTTGATATCAGGGCTTGAATCATTGTGAAATCTTCTATCAATTTTAAAATATTTGTATTTTCCTGTTATTGCATTGTAATAAGATTCAAGTGACGGTGTTGCACTTCCCAGAACTACAGGAATATTATAAATTTTTGCCTTGAAAATAGCCGCATCTCTAAGGTTATAACAGGGCACTTCTTCCTGTTTAAAACTGTTTTCGTGCTCTTCATCCACTATAATTATACCAAGGTCATTGGAAGGAATAAAAAGGCTGCTTCTTGCGCCTATTATTACCGGTATTTTCCCTTTTTTAAAGCCTGATACAACCTTCTCTCTTTTTTGAGGTGTAAGTTTGCTGTGGTATGTTTCTACAACGATACCAAGTCTGTCCGAAACCCTTTTAACTAACTGTGGAGTTAGAGATATTTCGGGAACAATAAATATTGCCTGTTTTCCTTGCAGGATACAATTTTTGATAAGTTCAATATATACTTCTGTTTTTCCGCTGCCTGCAACACCATGAATCAAGAAACATTGAAAATCTTTTTGTTGTGAAATTTCATTGTAAATAATTTGCTGTTCATTATTTAGGTTTGCAAGTTTTGATAAATTTGATATGCTGTTTTCGTAATCTATTATTTTAGTGTTTAAAATTTTTCTTGAAATAATCCCGGATAAAACTGCCCCTAAACTGTATCCGTAATAGTTGGAAACAGTTTCCAGAAATTTCAAATCCTTTTTGTTGAAAAAAGGTTTGTCATCGATTATTTCACATATTTCTCTTACTTCATACTCGAATTCTTCTTTTTGTGAAATATTGTAAATAACCCCTGTAACAATCTTTTTACCGAGAGGAACATTGACCCTCATTCCAATTTCAAGAGCAGATTCAGTTTTATAAGTCAAAATGTAACTTTTTGGTATGGGCAGCAAAATATCGTAATAATTCATGATGAAATTATTACTAATCTAAAAATCTAAGTCAACGTATAAGTGATATTTTTAATTTTTATTACTTTCCATTAGAAAATCTTGATATTTGCCAGAATACAGGTATAATTTGGCAGGGGGACTATATGAAGAATATAATTTTCTTTTTGTTAATTGTATTTTTTTCTTTTTCTGCTTATTCTGCACAAAATCTTGACAATGAGTCTTGTGTAGGTTGGATTATAGACTTCAAAGGGATTGTAAAAATTTACAAAGAAAACGATTTCAGAGGGTCTGTTGTAAAAGATAACAATACCGGTATTTTAAAGGGGTTTGCCATTAAAACCGGTCTAAAGTCCGAAGCAAAGGTAGATTTAATTGATGATACAAAAATTATTTTAACTGAAAAATCTTCTGCAATCTTTCCCAAATATAATGATATTTTAACAGATAACGGAACTGTTTTGTTCAAAGTAACAAAAAGGGATGAAATTCAGGGTTTTACTGTTAAAACTAAGACAGCAACTATTGGTGTAAAAGGGACACAATTTGCCGTTACAGTTGACAACAGTAGTGTTAAAGTTTTTTGCAAAGATGGTAGTGTTTCTGTGAAGTCCTTGAAAGGGGAATTTAAAAGGTATGTCAAAAAAGAGCTTGATGATTATAGTCAGTTTTTGAAGGATCAATTTAAGGACTACAGTAAATACAAAAAGGAACTGAAAGAGGAGTTTATAAAATTTGTGAAGGAATTTGATATGAAGCCTGATATGGCAGTAGTCATTTCTGATACCAATGAGGTGAAAAATATTGATTTTCCAGAGAATATAAATGAACTTTTTGAAGAGTTAAATAAATTTTAGTTATTTTGTTTTTGCGATGTATGCCCCATTCCAAGGCATATCTGGCGGATTTGAAATAAAGTATTTGCATCTTTCGGCGAATATAATGGATGTCTCATCCTGAAACTTTTTGTAAATTTCTTCAAAATGCTGTAGTGCAATATAAAAATCAGTTGAAAAATATTTGTTGATTGCTTCATTAAATTCTTTTGTTAAATTTCTGTTATTTTGATTATCTTCAAGGAGTTGATAAATAGTGACCGGTTTTTCTTTACCCTTGACCACAACTTTATCAAGAAGCCTCAGGCAATAATCGTCATTTAATTTTTCCTTGACAAATTCACTGATGATTATGTGTGTTTTGTATAATTTATTAAGCCCTTCCAATCTCGAAGCGAGATTAACTGAATCTCCTATAGCAGTATAATCAAATCTTACATCACTGCCTATATTCCCTACGGTCGCTATACCCGTATTTATCCCAATACCAATATCTACGGAAGGCAGATTTTCAGACTTAAATTTATTATTAACGTCTTTTATGATATTAAGCATTTCAAGTGAAGCCTTGCATGCCATATCTGGATGATTTTCAATATTTACAGGTGCATTGAATATGGCCATAATTGCATCCCCAATATATTTATCGAGCAGCCCCTTATTGTTTAGTATTGCATGGGTGAGTGGTGTGTTGAGCTGATTAAGCATATATACAACCTTTTCTGAATCAAGCCCCTCAGAAAGGGTAGTAAAGCCCCTTATATCTGTAAACAAAATCGTAATTTCCCTTGTTTCACCACCAAGCTTTAGTTTATCAGGATGCTCAGTCATTATTTCTACTACATCCGGCGAAACATAAGATGAGAAAGCTTTTTTAATTCCAATAGCTTTCAGGTCTGTAAATACAAACAAAACAAGCTCAGTTAAAATAATACCTATTGCAAATGAAAAAAGAAAATAAAAGTCATTTATCCACAAATTGTACTTAATAAACAGGAAAATACTTGTTGTGTAAATCAACATAAAGGATAAAAAGTATGCCGCAATACGTTTGTATATTTTTTTGAAAAAACTGACAAAAAATATTATTAAGCAGGAAAAAATGATAAAAAGTATATCAGTTTTGTTATTTTCCTCAATCAATACATTGTCTAAAAAGTTTGAAATAAATGTTGCATGAAGGGAAACACCAGGCGTTATTGGATTTATAGGGGTGGGTCTTAAATCGAATATTCCTGTTTCTGTAATCCCAACAATTACAATTTTATTTTTCAGTTTAGATGTATCATATTCACCTGAAATTATGTCATATGCTGAAATGTAGTGTACTTTATTGTAAAAATTGAGTTTGAGATGATTTGAGTCTTTGTATTGCAAATTACCTAATTTGAATTCCACAAGACCTTTCTTATTAAATGTCGCTTCAATATCTGAGTTTAAATAAAATCTTAAAATCTGGAGTCCTAAAGATGGAAAAATTAATCCTTTGTGCAGATAAAAAAATGGATAATTTCTGTAGAGTCCGTCAATGTCAGGCTCGATGGTGAAAAATGCTGATGCGGCAAGACTTTCTGTAATTTCATAAATGTTGGGTTCGATATATTCAAATTCTTTTAGTCCTATAGTTTTATCAAGGAGTTTTATCCTGAAAATAGCTGAATCAGAGAGTATATCAATCAGCGACTCGTCAGCATTTTCTGTTGCCTGACTTCTAAAAAAAACACCGCCTATTACATTTCCATTTTCCATTATAGTCTGGCTAAGCTGGTTATCGTCTTCGGGATTGGAATACTCTGAAAATACAATATCAAGACCTATTACAGATGCCGGTCTTAATTTGGAAAAAAGCTCAGCAATTTTTTTTCTATTCCAGGGCCACCTGCCAAGTTTGTTTATGCTTTTTTCATCAACTTCCACAATTATGACATTATCATTTATTTCTTGTTGTTTTACCAGAAATTTAATTTTGTATTTGTAATCATTTACACTGAGTGCGAATTTTTCAAAAAAGTAAAAATGGCTATTGTACAAAAACAATGTTAAAATCAATAAAATGTAAATTGCGACTGATTTATACGTTAATACACTTTTCATATTCTCTCCGATATGCTATAGTATAACATAAAATATCAAAGGGGGAAAAATGTTTTCTAAATTATTTTTATGTATTATTGCATCGGCGTTTTTGTTTTCCGGGTGTTCATTTACAAAGCCTTCTGTTACAAAGCAAAATTCTGCTGCTCACCAGCAGGCTGAGGCAAAAAAGGCGTTTGAAGAGCTTGATAAAGAAACAGGCGAGCCAAAGCTTGATGATCCAATGATTGAGAAAGAAGTAGTTAAACCTGAAGCGCACAAACCAGATGTAGTTGAAGAAAAAAAATCTCCATTAAACAATGGTGAGAAAAAAATGGAAAATCAAACAAAATTTCCATTAAAAGATGGCAGACCGGTTTGGTTTTATGATGCAAACTATGACGGTTATTTTGGTGCAATCGGTATTGCAAGAAAGTCAGCCACAAGGGATGGTTATGCTACACAAAAAAGACTTGCCAAGACACTTGCGCAGGCTGAGCTCGCCAAGCAGATAAAGGTATTTGTTAATACTGAGCTTGAAACAGAAAGGGTAAGAATTTTGACTAAAATAAGTGATACTTACACAAGCAAGCTGACTACTCTGTCCGTACACCAATCTGAAGAGTTGATTAAAAATGCTGTAATACTTGATGAATGGACTGATCCAAATAACGGAGATTTATATGTATGGCTGGTAATTGAAAAATAGTAAATTT
>NZ_JBSQOT010000004.1:0-94863 GCF_055117995.1 Deferrivibrio sp.
CTTGATACAGCCGATTGCGATGGATCAGGGATTACGTTTTGCTATTCGTGAAGGTGGTAGGACAGTTGGTGCTGGCGTTGTCACTGAAATAATTGAGTAACAGAGGGGTATGATGAGCAGCCAAAAAATACGTATTAAGCTCAAAGGCTATGATTATAAAATATTGGATAAGGCTGTAAGAGATATAGTGAATACAGCTAAGAGGACCGGTGCTAAAGTTATCGGTCCTGTCCCTCTTCCTACGAGGATAGAGAAGTATACTATTATCAAATCTCCCCATGTTGACAAAGACGGTAGGGAGCAATTTGAGATAAGGACCCACAAAAGATTGGTGGACATATTTGAACATAATCCTCAGACAATTGATGCATTGATGAAGCTTGAATTGTCTGCAGGTGTTGATGTTGAAATAAAATTATAAGGTAGGGCTTGAAGATGTTTAAAGGGATAATTGGAAGAAAGATTGGAATGACACAAGTCTTTATGTCAGACGGAGCTGTGGTCCCGGTTACAGTAATTGAAGCAGGCCCTTGTGTAGTAGTCCAGAAAAAAACAAAAGAAACCGATGGCTACAATGCGCTGCAACTTGGATTTGGTAAAATCCTTAAGGCAAAGAAGGTAAACAAGCCTATGGCTGGCCATTTCAAAAAGAACAACCTGGACTTTTATAAATTTTTAAAAGAGTTCAGGACGGATAATGTTAATGACTTTGAAGTTGGCCAGGAAATTAAAGCTGATATTTTTGAAGAAGGTGAGTTGGTTGATGTTCAAGGTATCAGCATAGGTAAAGGTTTCCAGGGCGTAATTAAAAGACATGGATTTGGCGGTGGTCCTGCAAGCCATGGTTCAGATTTCCACAGAGCACCTGGTTCTATAGGGATGTGCGAGTTTCCGGGCGAAACATTGAAAGGTAAAAAGATGCCTGGGAGAATGGGGAATAAAACTGTAACTACACAAGGTTTAAAGATTGCCAAAGTTTTGGCAGATAAAAATGTACTGCTTATTAAAGGGGCTGTACCCGGACATAAAAACGGTATTGTCTATATAAAGAAAAGTACAAAATCTAATAATTAAGGATAGAGGTAGTCATGGCTCTTGTAGAATTGAAAAACCTAAAGAATGAAAAGGTTGGAGAGATTGAATTAAATGATGCGATAATCTCTTACCCTGTAAAGCCTTGGCTTATGCATGAGGTAGTTGTAAAGCAACTTGCTGATAAAAGGGCAGGCACTCATGCGACAAAAAACAGAGCTAAAATTACAGGTGGTGGCAGAAAACCCTGGAAGCAGAAAGGGACAGGTAGAGCTCGTGCTGGTTCGATAAGATCACCCCTATGGAGAGGTGGTGCGACTATTTTCGGACCTCAACCAAGAGACTACTCTATAAGTATGCCAAAGAAAAAGATGAGAAATGCTCTAAAATCAGCTTTTAGGGCAAAGCTTGAAGATGGGAGTATTGAGTTTCTTGAGAACTTAAATATTGAATCTGGAAAAACAAAAGATGCCGCTTTGGTGCTGAAAAGTTTTGGAGCAGACAGAAGAGTGCTCCTTGTATTTGACGAATTGGAAGATACAACAATCAGGGCATTCAGAAATATTGAAAATGTTAAGATATTGCATTTGGATGGCTTAAATGTCTACGATCTTATAAATGCAGATAAAATATTTATCCTCCAGAGCTGTTTACCAAAATTAACGGAGGTATTGTCCAAATGATTACTATTTATGACGTAATTAAGAAACCACTTATAACTGAAAAAGCTGTGGATCTTAAAGAAAAGCTTAATCAGGTTGCTTTTGCTGTTGATAAAAGGGCAAATAAGCATCTTATAAAGACTGCTGTTGAGAAGCTTTTTGATGTTAAGGTTAAAGAAGTTAGAACTATGAACTTTAAAGGTAAAACAAAGAGATTTGGTTTAATAGTTGGCAAGCGTAACGACTGGAAAAAAGCTATAGTCGTTCTTGAAAAAGACCAGAAACTTGAGTTTGTTTAGAGAGGAAAAATATGGGAATAAAGAGCTATAAACCAACTTCTGCTGGTGTTAGGTTTAGAACTGGTGACGACTATAAAGATGTTACCACTGATAAACCATTTAAACCTTTAACTACCAGTCTAAAGAAGAAGAGCGGTAGAAACAATTATGGCAGAATTACTGTAAGGCACCAGGGTGGCGGCCATAAAAAGCTTTACAGAATTATAGATTTTAAGAGGGATAAAGAAAACATCCCTGCAAAGGTAAAAACTATTGAATATGATCCAAACAGGAGTGCCAGAATAGCACTTGTATCATATGCTGATGGTGAGTACAGGTATATTATTGCACCAATCGGTTTGAAGGTAGGGGACACTGTTCTTTCAGGGTCAGATGCCGATATAAAGCCAGGAAATGCTTTGAAACTCAAAGATATCCCTGTTGGTACAATAATTCATAATGTTGAGATGAGACCTGGCAAAGGTGGGCAGCTTGCAAGATCAGCTGGTACTTATTCCCAGCTTCTTTCAAAAGAGGGCAAGTACTGCCATTTGAGATTGCCTTCAGGCGAAATCAGGCTTGTTTTGGCAGAGTGTAAGGCATCAATTGGCCAGGTAAGCAACCCTGAGCATGAAAATATGAGCATTGGTAAGGCAGGTCGGGCACGCTGGTTAGGTATCAGACCTACTGTAAGAGGTGTGGCAATGAACCCAATTGATCACCCACATGGTGGTGGTGAAGGTAGAACCAGTGGTGGTAGACACCCTGTTACTCCTTGGGGTATGCCAACCAAAGGATACAAAACCAGAAAGAAAAATAAGCCTTCTAACAAATATATTGTTACAAAGCGCAAGTAAGGGGGTAAAAAGTGCCTAGATCGCTTAAAAAAGGACCTTTCATAGATGATCATCTGTTGAAAAAAGTAGAAAAGGCTGTGGAAACAGGTGACAAGAAAGTAATAAAGACCTGGTCACGCAGAAGTACGATAACACCACAGATGGTAGGGCTTACTTTTGCTGTACACAATGGTCATAAGTTTATCCCTGTTTATGTAACTGAAAACATGGTTGGGCATAAACTTGGTGAATTTGCTCTTACAAGGACTTTTAAAGGGCATAAAAAAGACGATAAGAAAGTAAAAGGTAGATAGAGGTAGAGCATGGTTTCGACAGCAATAGGAAAATATATGAGAGTATCTCCCCGCAAGGCAAGACCTGTTGCTGATTTGGTGAGAGGCAAAAATGTTGAGGAAGCTATGAATATTTTGAAATTTTCACCTAAGAAAGCTTCTAAAATGATTGCTTCAGTAATCAAATCAGCGATAGCAAATGCGGAAGAGAACTATAATTACAGGGATATTAGTAAATTAAAAGTGTCTGAAATAAAAATTGATAACGGACCTTTTCTTAAAAGATATACTCCTCGTGCATATGGCAGAGCTACCCCTATTAAAAGAAGGACCAGCCATATTACTGTGGTTTTAGCTGAATAGTGGAGGTGAAGTAGTGGGTCAGAAGGTACATCCTAACGGGATAAGGTTAGGAATAAATAAATATTGGAAATCAGTTTGGTTTGCAAATAAAAAAGAGTATGCTGCTAATTTGATGGAAGACCTCAAAATAAGAAAGTTTCTGAAAGACAGACTTAAGCTGGCTGGTATCTCAGAAATCAATATTGAGAGAATGGGGTCAAAAATAAAAATTACTCTTAACACAAGCAGACCCGGGATTGTTATTGGGAAAAAAGGCGCTGAGATTGAAAAACTTAAGGAAGACCTTAGAAAATTTACTAAAGCTGATGTGCATCTGGGAATAAAAGAGGTTAAAAAACCTGAAATAGATGCCCAGCTTATAGCCGAAAATATAGCTTTGCAGCTTGAAAGAAGGGTTGCATTTAGAAGGGCAATGAAAAAAGCAGTTTTGCAGGCTATAAAGTCAGGCGCTCAGGGTATTAAGATTGCATGCTCAGGAAGATTGGCTGGAGCAGATATGGCCAGGACCGAATGGTATATCAAAGGTAGAGTGCCTCTTCAAACTCTTAGGGCAGATATCGATTATGGATTTGCCGAAGCTCTTACTACATATGGTTTAACAGGTATCAAAGTTTGGGTATTCAAGGGCGAAATAATCGAAGACAAGAATAAAAATTTAGAGGTAGAGTAATATGTTAATGCCATCCAGAATGAAATATAGAAAGCAGTTTAAGGGCAGAATCAAAGGGAAGGCAACCAAAGGAAATACGATTGAGTTTGGTGACTTTGGCATTGTTGCTCTTGAACATGGCAAGATAACAAGCAGGCAGATTGAGGCAGCAAGGATTGCTATTAACAGATATCTGAAAAGAGGTGGTAAGGTTTATATCAGGATATTTCCTCATAAGCCAATTACTGCAAAGCCTGCGGAAACTCGTCAAGGTAAAGGTAAAGGTGCTGTGGAGTACTATGTTGCTCCAGTTAAAATTGGCACTGTGTTATACGAAGTAAAGGGCGTAAGTGAGGAATTGGCAAGAGAAGCGTTTAGACTTGCTATCCACAAGTTGCCTATTAAATGTAAGTTTATATCAAAATCAGATACAGCTGTTAAGGAGCAATGAATATGAAAGCAGCAGAACTTAAGAATATGTCTGTTGAAGAGCTGAAAACGAAACATGCTGAACTTAAGGAAAATTTGTTCAGACTAAAATTTAAGCTTTCAACAGGTGACCTGGAAGATACTTCGCAAATATCAAAGACGAAGAAGGACATTGCCAGAATCCTTACAATTATCAATGAAAAACAAGCAGAGGGATAAGATGGAAAGAAACTATCGCAAAGTAAGGCGCGGTGTTGTAGTTAGCAATAAGATGGATAAAACAGTTGTTGTTAAAGTTGAAACGCTAAAACTACACAAAAAATACCACAAGTTTATAAAGCGCACTAAGAAATTTATGGCTCATGATGAAGCTAATGAGATGAGGCCTGGAGATATAGTGGAAATTATGGAAACAAGGCCTCTCAGCAAGCATAAGCGCTGGAGAGTTGTTAAATTAATTGAGCGTCCAGTTGGCGATGCTGGAAATTAATTTTAGGGAGAATAGCTATGATTCAGATACAGACGAGATTGAAAGTTGCCGATAACTCCGGTGCAAAAGAGATTATGTGTATAAAAGTTCTTGGCGGCTCGAAGAAGAAGTATGGCTCAATAGGTGATGTGATAGTTGCCAGCGTAAAATCTGCCATACCTGATAGTAATATTAAGAAAGGAGCCGTTGTTAAGGCTGTTATAGTTAGAACAAAAAAAGAGAAGCGTCGTGCTGATGGAACTTATATTAAGTTTGATGATAATGCTGCTGTTATCCTGAATAAAAACCTTGAACCAGTTGGAACCAGGGTATTTGGACCGGTGGCGAGAGACCTTAGAGCCAAAGGGTTTCTTAAAATAGTTTCCATGGCACCTGAAGTTCTTTAGGAGGTATGGATGCTTAAATACAAACTTAAAAAAGATGATCCGATAGTTGTTATTGCTGGAAAAGAGAAAGGCAAAACATCGAAGGTACTCAAAATTGACAGAGCTAAAAGTAAAATATATGCCGAGGGTCTTAACATTGTCAAAAGGCATGTAAAACCTAATCAGCTTAACCCTGAAGGGGGTATAATTGAGAAAGAGATGCCTATCCATGTTTCCAATGTAATGTATCTTTGCAAAAAATGTGATAAGGGCGTAAGACTTGGCTATAAAGTTCTTGAGTCCGGTGAAAAGAAGAGATTTTGCAGATCATGCGGCGAAATAATTGATAAAGATTAATAGAGAGGAACAGATATGTCAGTATTAAAGGAAAAGTATTTAAAAGAAGTTGTTCCTTACTTAATGGATAAATTCAAGTACAAGAACATTATGGAAGTTCCAAAAATTGAAAAGGTTGTCCTCAATATGGGGGTTGGAGAAGCAGTTAGCAATTCAAAAGTACTTGAATTTGCACTAAGAGATATGGAACTTATAGCTGGCCAGAAGCCGGTAGTAACTAAGGCAAAAAAATCTATTGCCGGTTTTAAGTTAAGAGAAGGGATGCCTATTGGATGTAAGGTTACACTTAGAAAAGAAAGGTGCTATGAGTTTTTAAACAGACTGTTTAACATTGCATTAGCAAGGGTAAGAGACTTTGCCGGTGTAAACCCAAACTCTTTTGACGGTAGAGGGAATTATGCCCTTGGTATCAAGGAGCAGATAGTTTTCCCTGAGATAGATTATGACAAAATTGATAAGATCAGAGGGTTTGATGTGATTATTACCACTACTGCAAAAACCGATGAAGAGGCAAGAGAGCTTTTAAAAGCACTGGGAATGCCTTTTGCTAATAATTAGGAGGACTAAGTGGCTACAACTGCAAAGAATAATCATGCTCTTAAAAAGAAAAAATTTAAGGTCAGAGAATACAACAGGTGTCCAATCTGCGGAAGACCAAGATCATTTATGAGAAGGTTTAATATGTGCAGGTTGTGTTTTAGAAAGTTAGCCCATGAGGGGGTAATACCCGGGCTTAAGAAATCCAGCTGGTAAAAGTTGGATATCGATTACCTAAACATATAAGGAGAGAAAAAATGGTAATGACTGATCCTATTGCAGATATGCTCAGCAGAATCAGGAATGCTGTGCAGGTTAATTTTCAAGAAGTGCTAATCCCATACTCAAAAATCAAAGAAGGGATAGCGGCGATTCTTAGAGATGAAGGCTATATTAAGAATTACAGAGTTGTTGAAGATGGGTCCAAGAAGAATATTGTTGTTTATTTAAAGTACACTGAGACTGGAGAGTCAGTTATAAGAGGTCTTAAAAAGATAAGCAAGCCAGGTAGAAGAGTTTATACAAAATCTAAAAATCTTGACACTGTGTTGGGAGGACTTGGAACAGGAATAGTATCTACTTCCAAGGGATTAATGACTGTTAAGCAATGCCTGAGAGATAAGGTCGGCGGCGAATATATTTGTCAAGTATGGTAATTGGAGATTTAAGATGTCAAGAATAGGTAAAAAACCGGTTGATATACCCGCCGGGGTAGAAGTTAATATAAAAGAAGGATATATAGTTGTTAAGGGACCTAAAGGGGAGCTTAAACAAAAACTTCACGATAAAGTAGCTGTCAGTGTTGAAGATAAACAAGTTGTTGTAAATAAAAAAGATGAAACCAAACTTGCAAGATCACTTTTTGGCCTCTACAGAACTCTTATCGCCAATATGGTAGAAGGCGTAGTGAAGGGCTATGAAAAGAGACTTGAGATAGTTGGTGTTGGTTACAGGGCTGCATTAAAAGGTAAAGACCTTGATCTCTCACTTGGTTTTTCACACCCTGTGTTAGTTTCCCCTCCTGAAGGTATAGAGTTTGCAGTTGAAGGTCAGCAAAAAATTGTTGTCAAAGGTATTGACAAGCAATTAGTTGGTCAGGTTGCTGCTGATATAAGGAAGATAAGGAAGCCTGAGCCTTATAAAGGCAAAGGTGTTCGTTATGAAGGGGAAAGAATAATAAGAAAAGCCGGCAAAACAGGTAAAAAGTAAGAGAGGTGTGACGTGGCTAAAATAGATAAAAATGCTGCCAGAAAAAAGAGACATTTTAGAATAAGAAAGAAAATTTCTGGTAATTCTGAAAGACCAAGGCTAAATGTATTTAAAAGTAATAGGTATTTTTATGCTCAGCTGATAGATGATGCTACCGGTCATACAATTGTAGCAGCCAGCTCATTGGAAAAGGAGCTTAAATCTGTTTGTGAGTCAAAATGCAATATTGAGACTGCTAAAAAAGTAGGTGAGCTGATAGCTAAAAGGGCAAAAGAGAAGGGCTTGACTTCTGTTGTTTTCGACAGGGGCGGCTATATTTATCACGGAAAAATAAAAGCGTTTGCTGATTCAGCCAGAGAAGCTGGATTAGAATTTTAATATGGAGGCCTAAGTTGAGTACTGTAGAAAATCAATTGGTTGATAAAGTTGTCCATATAGGTAGAGTTACAAAGGTTGTAAAGGGTGGTAGAATTTTCAGGTTTACTGCTATTGTTGTTGTTGGGGATTATAATGGAAAAGTCGGAATAGGACATGGAAAAGCCAGGGAAGTACCTGATGCAATCAGAAAAGCACTTGAAATGGCTAAGAAGAATATGGTTGAAGTACCGGTGTCTAAAGGGACTATTCCACATAAGGTTATTGGTAGGTTTGGTGCAGCTGAAATTGTTATGAAGCCTGCTGCTCCTGGTACAGGAATTATCGCAGGGGGTGTTGCGAGGTCTCTTTTTGAACTTGCTGGCGTACAAAACATTTTGGCAAAATCTGTAAGAAGCAGGAATCCATACAATGTGCTTTATGCTGTTATGGATGGATTTGAAAAGATAAGAACAGTAAGTGAAATCGCCTCTGCAAGAGGTAAGACTATTCAAGAAGTAATTATCTAATAAGGGGTAAGAACTATGAAGATACATGATTTAAAACCCGCTCCTGGCTCTAAGAAGAACAGGAAAAGAGTTGGAAGAGGCAGCGGTAGTGGTCTTGGTACTACAGCTGGCAAAGGTCACAAAGGTCAGAAGGCAAGATCTGGTGGCGGCGTTAAGGCAGGATTTGAAGGCGGTCAGATGCCGCTTGCAAGAAGATTGCCTAAAAGAGGTTTTAACAACAAGAGGTTTGCTGCTGTTTATGAAATAGTAAATCTCGGTAGTATTGAGCAAAAATTTAATAATGGTGAAACTGTAAGTATAGAAACTTTGATAGAAAAAAATCTTATAAAAGGGAATAAAGGTGGCGTCAAAGTGCTTGCTGAGGGCGAGTTCACAAAAAAACTTACTTTTGTTGTGGATAAGGTTTCAGCCTCTGCTGCTGAGAAAATTAAAGAATTAGGCGGGGAGATTAAATAATACCTGGAGATTCTGATGTTTAAAAAAATAGAGGATATATTTTCATTACCGGAGCTGAGAAAAAGAATACTTTTTACAGCTTTTATGCTTATTGTTTACAGGATAGGTACTCATGTACCTACTCCTGGTATTGATTCTGAAGCATTGTCTCAGTTTTTTGCAAGGCAATCTGGCAATATGCTTGGTTTTTTTGATATGTTTACCGGTGGTGCACTTAGTAGGTTGACAGTTTTTGGACTTGGTATAATGCCATATATTTCCGCTTCAATTATAATGGAATTGTTAAGCGTTGTTGTTCCTCATCTTGCTGAGCTTAAGAAGCAGGGTACGGAAGGGAGAAATAAGATTACCAAATATACAAGATACGGGACTGTTCTTATTTGTGCTGTTCAGGCACTTGGTATATCTATAGGGCTTGAAGCAATGACTGCACCAACAGGCTCACCCATTGTAATGTATCCTGGATGGGGCTTTAGATTTGTTACGACTATTACGCTCACCGCAGGAACTATATTTCTAATGTGGCTCGGTGAAAAAATTACTGAAAAGGGGATCAGTAATGGGATTTCGTTAATAATTTTTGCAGGGATAGTAGCCAGTTTGCCTACTGCAGTTATTAACACAATAAGAGTATTAAAAACTGGAGAACTTCAGATAATTACAGTTGTTGTAGTTATAGCCATTGCTGTTGGTGTAATTGCAGGAATTGTTTATATGGAGATTGCATCAAGAAGGTTGCCTATACAATACGTGAGAAAAGGTGGACTTGGAGGAAGGCAGAGTGTTGGTAATTCATATCTTCCCTTGAAATTGAATACTGCAAATGTGATACCAATAATTTTTGCAGCTTCCATTATGTCTTTTCCAAGTACATTGGCATCTTTTTCCCAAAACAGTATTCTTGGGAAGATAGGTTATTATTTTTCACCAAATTCAATACTATACTATGTTTTATATGTAGTATTGATTGTATTTTTTACTTATTTTTACACATCAATCATATTTAATCCAAAAGATATAGCAGACAATATACAGAAAAGTGGCGGTGTTATCCCCGGCAAACGTCCCGGGAATGCAACAGCTGAGTTCATAGATTATACCCTTTCAAGACTTACTTTTGTTGGAGCTATATATCTGTCAGCAGTAGCGATTTTGCCTCAGCTTATTATTCAAAATTTTAATGTTCCATTCTATTTTGGCGGAACAAGTCTGCTTATTGTAATTGGTGTTGGAATGGATATTATGAACAAGGTTGAGTCGCATCTTATTACACATAATTATGATGGATTTTTAAAGAAAGGAAGAATCAAAGGAAGGGGCTACGTATGATTAATATGATTTTTCTTGGACCTCCCGGAGCAGGTAAAGGGACCCAGTCAGCAAATATTATTAAAGACTTCGGTGTTGTACAGATATCAACCGGCGATATTTTGCGGGCTGCAGTAAATGAGGGTACTGAATTTGGACTTATGGCCAAGAAATATATGGATGAAGGCAAGCTTGTTCCGGATGACGTTATAATCGGCATTGTAAAAGACAGGCTTATGGCTGATGACTGTAAGAATGGGTTTATATTGGATGGTTTTCCAAGAACAATTCCTCAGGCTGTTGCCCTTGACAGTATGGTTAAAGAAAGCCTTAAAACAGAGATTACACATATTGTTAGCCTTGAAGTGCCAGATGAGGATATTTTGAAAAGGCTGACAGGAAGAAGAACCTGTGAAAATTGTAAAAAAGGGTTTCACATTGAATATGCACCTTCAAAAAAAGGTGATGTTTGTGATGAGTGTGGCGGCAAATTAGTCCAGAGGGATGATGATAAAGAGGAAACTATCAAGAAAAGATTGAATGTTTATCATGAGCAAACATCAAAGCTCAAGGACTATTATGAAAAGTCAGGCAAACTTTTTGTTGTTGATGGAACAGGAACGCCTGATGATATATATAATAATATTAAGGAGATTTTATCCTGAATGGTTGAAATTAAAACCAGGGCTGAACTTGAAAGAATGAAGAAGGCTTGTAGCATTGTTAAAGAAGTACTTGAAAAAGTCGAAAAAGAGATAAGACCTGGAATTACAACAAAAAGTATTGACAATTTGGCAGAAAATATTATAGTTTCACGTTCTGCTATACCGTCATTTAAGAATTACAGGGGATACCCGGCAACTATATGTGCCTCTGTAAATGATGTGGTAGTACATGGAATCCCCTCAGATTATGTTTTAAAGGAAGGGGATATTGTTAGTATTGACGTGGGTGCTTATATAGATGGTTTTCACGGAGATGCGGCAAGGACATTTATGGTGGGTAATTGCAGTGATGTCGCAAGAAGACTTGTAGACGTGACAAAGGAAAGTTTTTTTAAGGGTATGGAATTTGCAAAAAGTTCTTGCAGGCTTTCTGATATCTCACATGCAATTCAATCTTATGTTGAAGATAACGGATTTGAAGTTATAAGGGATTATTATGGTCATGGTATTGGAAGGGAACTTCATGAAGATCCTACCATACCTAACTATGGTAAACCTAACCGCGGCATCAGGCTTAGGCCTGGAATGGTTTTGGCAATAGAGCCTATGGTTGTTGAAAAAAAATACACAGTAAAAACCCTCGAAGATGGCTGGACTGTGGTAACAGAAGATGGTGGTCTGGCAGCACATTATGAGAATACTGTTGCAATAACAACCAATGGCCCTGAAATTTTAACATTATAAGGTAAGGTAAATGGGGAAAAGGGATGATGTAATCGAGATTGAAGGTAAAGTGGTTGAGGCTTTACCTAATGCAATGTTTAAAGTTGCTCTGGATAACGGGCATGTGATTCTGGCACATCTGTCAGGGAAGATGAGGATGCATTTTATAAGAATATTACCGGGAGACAGAGTGACTGTTGAGATTTCCCCTTATGATTTGACAAAAGGAAGAATTACTTACAGACATAAGTAAAAGAGGTGTTAGTATGAAAGTAAGAGCGAGTGTTAAACCTATTTGCAGCAAGTGCAAGGTTATAAAAAGAAATGGAATCGTCAGGGTTATCTGCGAGAACCCGAGACATAAGCAAAGACAGGGTTAAGGAGGAAATTTGTGGCTCGTATTGCAGGTGTAGACGTACCTAATAACAAAAAAATTGAAATTGGGCTTACCTATATTTTTGGCATCGGACGCAGTACCGCTAAAAGGATTATCGATGTTACGGGTGTAGATGAAAATAAGAGAATTGGTGATCTGACTCAGCAGGAAATTTCTGAGATAAGGAAGTTTATTGACGAAAACTTGAAGGTTGAGGGTGATTTAAGAAAAGATATTTCCCTTAACATTAAAAGGCTTATGGAAATAAACTGCTACAGGGGGCAGAGGCATAAAAATAGTCTGCCATGTAGAGGTCAGAAGACACGCAGCAATGCAAGGACGAGAAGAGGCCTTGCCGGAAAGCGCGGAATTAAGAAGAAGTAGTTTTATCTGGAGGAAAAATGGCTAAACCAAGGAAAAGAAAAGAAAAAAGAAATGTGCCTAAAGGTATAGCACATATTCAATCTACATTTAACAATACTATAGTTACTTTTACTGATATAAATGGAAATACAGTATGTTGGGCAGCAGGTGGCGGTGAAGGATTTAAAAACTCCAGAAAATCCACTCCTTATGCAGCACAGCTTGCTGCAGAGAGTGCTGCCAAAAGAGCACTTGATGCCGGTATGAGAGAAGTTGAAGTAAATATTAAAGGACCTGGCGCAGGTAGAGAAAGTGCCGTTAGGGCTATTCAGGCTGCAGGGATTAAAATTACACTTATAAGAGATTTGACTCCTGTGCCACATAATGGTTGTAGACCAAGAAAGAAAAGAAGAGTGTAATGGAGGTTTACATTGGCTAGATATACAGGACCAGCCTGCAAACTTTGCAGAAGAGAAGGGATGAAATTATATTTAAAAGGTGATCGTTGTTTTAAAGATAAATGTGCATTTGAAAAGAAAGGTTATCCGCCCGGACAGCACGGACAGGCAAGAAAGAAATTAAGTGACTACGGTCTTCAGCTTAGGGAAAAGCAGAAGGTTAAAAGGCTTTATGGAGTACTTGAAACTCAATTTAGAAGATATTTTGAAAAGGCTACAAGAATGCAGGGGATTACAGGTGAAAACCTGCTGCAACTTCTTGAAAGAAGACTTGACAATGTAGTTTATAGAAGTGGATTTGCCGGCAGCAGAAAAGAGGCCAGACAGTTTGTAAGACACAATCATTTCCAGGTAAATGGTAGAAGGGTTAATATACCTTCATTCATTGTAAGACCAGGAGATGAAGTGAAAGTTATAGAGGGCAGCACTGATGTGGCCAGAATTAAGGAGTGCCTGGACACTTCTGAAGGAAGAGGTGTTCCTGAGTGGTTAAGCGTTGATAAAGATAATATGAAGGCTACTGTAAGCAGGTTACCTGAGAGAAATGATGTAAATTATGAGATTCATGAACATCTTATAGTAGAGCTCTATTCTAAGTAATAGGCCCCTGGAGGATTATTTGATGATATTAATGCAATTTCAAAACCTTATTAAGCCAAAAAAGATTGAGCCAGTTGGAGAGCTTACAAGAAGTTATGGTAAGTTTGTGGCTGAGCCGCTTGAAAGAGGTTTTGGTATAACAATTGGCAATTCCCTGAGAAGGACTCTTTTAAGTACTATTGAAGGTACGGCAGTGGTCGGAGTACGCATCGAAGGTGTTACTCACGAGTATGCAACAATACCCGGCGTGTTTGAAGATGTCGTTGATATTATACTTAATATCAAATCTCTTGAACTAAATCTTCACACTCATGAGCAGACCAGGGTATTTATTGAAAAGAAAGGTGAAGGTGTTATTACTGCTGCTGATATAAAGGGGAATCCAAATGTGGAAGTATTAAATCCTGATCAGCATATTGCTACAATTACCGATCCTAATACAAAATTATACATGGAACTTATCGTGGAAAGAGGGATTGGATATGTCCCTGCCGAAGAAATGAAAGACAAGTTTGATGAGGTAGATATCATTCCGATTGATGCTATTTTTAGCCCTATCAAACGTGTAAATTATCAGGTTGATAACGCACGTGTGGGGCAGAGCACGGATTACGATAAGCTGATTATTGAGGTGGAAACAGACGGGTCAGTCAAGCCGGAAGATGCAATAGCCTTTGCTGCAAAAATCATCAAAGACCAGATGGAGTTGTTTATAAACTTTGATGAGCCGGTGTATGAAGAGAAGCAAGAAAAGGTAGAAAGAGATAATTCAGAAGTACTTGAGTTGCTTGGTAAAAGTATTGAAGAGCTTGAGCTTTCCGTTAGAGCATATAATTGTCTTAAAAATGCAAACATTAAAACCTTGTCTGAGCTTTGCTCAAAGACTGACTCAGAAATGCTTAAGACCAAGAATTTTGGAAGGAAGTCACTGGAAGAGATTAAAAAGGTGCTTAATGATATGGGACTTAGCCTTGGTATGGATTTAGAGGCTATTGGCTACAATAAAGATACAGAGGGAGAAGAGAACGATGCGTCATAGAAATAGTGGTAAAAAGTTAGGCAGGCCAACTTATGCAAGAATTGCCATGCTTAGAAATATGGCATACTCTCTTATAGAAAAAGGTAGAATAGAGACAACCGTTGATAGAGCCAAGGCGCTCAGGGGGTTTATCGAACCTCTTATAACATTGGGAAAGAAAAATACCCTTGCTTCAAGAAGACTTGCCCTTAGAAGGTTACCTAACAAGGATGCCATAAACAGACTTTTTGAAGAGGTAGCACCGCTTTTTAAAGAAAGAAATGGCGGGTATACAAGGATTTTGAAAACATCTGTAAGGAGAGGGGACAACGCCCAGCTTGCTATAATTGAATTTGTAGAGTCCAAATCCAACGAAAAAGAAAATAAAACAAATGAGTAAAGAAAAAAGGGGGTTACCCCCTTTTTTTTTATCATTAGATAACCTAAGCTTCGAAATAAATAAAAAGAAAATAATAAACATAAGAGAGTACAGAGCATCTTTCAACAATTTACTTTTGATAAAAGGGAAAATAGGGTCTGGAAAGACAACACTTTTGAAGATATTGGCTGACATATTTTTTCCTACATCGGGGAAATATTTGCTGAATAATGAAATTAATTTTAAAAAAATCTATATACATTCTTTCCCCTTCTTCAATTTTATCACAGGCCGTATTGCTGACGAAATGTTGCTTGCTGGCAAAATATCTGAATTTGAAGGTAAAATGCCTGATAAAGCTATAGATGAACTATCTGGCGGCGAACTAAAAAAAATATCAATACTGCTGAGCATCAATTCTGGATATAACCTTATTTTGGCAGACGAGCCATTTAATATGCTTGACGATAATGAAATGGAAAATGTAAAAAACACTATAATAAAGCAAATGGGAATAGCATCCTTTATTGTTACCACCCATGAAGATATTCTTGATGATTATGCAGATGAAATAATAAGGCTTGAAGATGGCTGTATTATTTAAAAATATCAGCTTTGGCTATGAAAGAAAAATATTTGATGATTTTAATTATCATTTTAATAGAGAGACAATAAGCTGTATCTACGGACTAAATGGCACAGGAAAATCTACATTAATTGCAATGCTGGCAGGACTGATTAAGCCTCAAAAAGGTGAGATTGTAATCGAAAAAGGGATGAAAACCGGGTTTGTATTGCAGTTTCCCGAAAATCTTGTTTATACAGATTCTGTTTATAATGAAATATTTTCAATTGTTAAATCATCTGAAATTACTGAAAATATAATTAAAACACTGAATTTGGATGAAGTAAGAGATATTAACCCATTCAAGCTTAGCGATGGGCAAAAAAGGGTTATGTTTATATATAGTATTTTGATGTGTAATGACCTGTGTATATTTGACGAACCGTTTACAAGCATTGACAAAGAAACAAAAAAAAATATCAAAGAGATGTTTATAAACTTCAAAAATAAAAAGAAAACAATTATCTATACAACAAACAGAAAATTTGATACAGATATTTCAGATTTTGTACTGGAGTTGAAATGAACAATATTGTTTTTTGGGGTAAAAAGGTTGTAAAAGCAGGGCTTTGTACCTCTTTTTTTGGAAATATATCGTATAGGAATGACAATAAAATATTTATAACAAAGACAGGGGCAATGCTTGATGAGTTGGCTGATGATGACATTGTAGAAGTTAATGTTATTGATAAAAGCAGCAGTGATAAAATCGCCTCATCAGAATTGGTGGTGCACAGAGGAATTTATCAGAAAACTCATTACGATCATGTAATACATACACATAGCCTCTTTTCAACACTTATGGATAAATTTGAATATTATGTATCATTTGACTACTCGGAAGTATTGCCTTTTCTAAAAAAGGTGCCAATAGTAACAGGTAAAAGTGGTACAAGTATTCTTGCAAAAAATGTGTCTGAAGCCCTGAATGAGAATCCTGTGGTTATTGTTAAAGGGCACGGAGTTTTTTCAGCAGGGCAAAGTTTTAAGGAATGTTACATATATTTAACAGCATTGGAACATTATTCAAAAGATAAGTACTTCAGGGAGTTACTTAATGAATAATATTTATCTGAAAGCCGAATCATCCACCTATAAGGAAGTTGTTGAATATGCCCAAAATAGTTTGCTTGGTATTGAATATGTTATGAATTTTAACGATTACAAGAGTTTACAATTTCTTGCAAAGTCAGGGGTAAGATTTACTGTTCATTCGGTATTTTTTGATGTCGAATTAGGTTCACTTAATCCATTTGTAAGAGATATCTCAAAAAAAATTTTAAAGGAAGTAATAGATATCTGTAACGAGTTAAAACCTGATAATCTGGTTATTCACCATAATTACAATCCTTACAAATATGCATTTAAGGAGGATTTATTTGTTGAGAGGTTTTTTGAAAGTTTTATGGATGTGGTAGAAAATAAGAAAGACTTTAAAATTAGTCTGGAAAATGTATTCGAATTTGATTCAAATGTAGGTAAAAAACTTGTAGATAAAATTAATAGAGACGATGTGGGACTTTGTTTTGATTGTGGGCATTTTAATATGTTTTCTGAAGAGTATATTCACTCCTGGATGAAAAAGTGGGATAGTAAAATATTTAGTTTTCACCTTCACAATAACTACGGGAAATATGATGAGCACAATGTCCTTTCAGATGGTAGTTTTGATATTTACGAATTGAGAGGCTATTTTAAAGATAGAATCTTAACGATTGAAAATAAAACTGTTAAAGAGTTTGAAGTTTCACTGAAATATTTCAAGGAACTTTTTGGCTAAGATGACGGTTCTTTCGGTATCAAACCTGAGCAAGTTTTTTGGCTCAGAGTTAATTTTTGAAAATGTAACATTTAGTTTGTTGAAATCCGAAAAATGTGCTCTTGTTGGCAGAAATGGAGCAGGCAAAACTACCTTATTTAATATAATTGCAGGTATTGAAGAGAAGGATGGCGGCGAAGTGGCCGTCAGTAGAGCCTCAAAGATTTCCTATAAACAGCAGGAAATAATATTTCAAGGGACGATATTTGAGTTTATGCTTGACGAGCATAAAGAGTTGAAGCTGATTGAAGAGAAAATGGAAAAAAATCCTTCTGTAAACGAACTTGAAATTTTGATGAAGAGATACGAAGAGAATGGTGGATACACATATAAAGCTACAATAAAATCCGTGCTTAAAGCCCTTGGTTTTGAAGAAGATGTTTGGAGCAAAAATGTTTCTGAATTATCCGGTGGAGAGCTGGAAAGGTTAAAGCTTGCCAGGGTCCTTTCATCCAATGCAGATATACTTCTACTTGATGAACCCACCAACCATCTTGACATTATAATGATTTCATGGCTTGAGAATTTTTTGAAGTCTACGGACAAAACGGTATTTTTTATAAGCCATGACATAAAATTACTTGAAAATGTTGCCACATCTGTTGTCAGCCTTTTTAATCGGACTTGCAAGAAATATTCGCTTAACTATCTGCGCTACAAAGAGCAATTTGAAAAGGAAATAGAAGAGATATTGAAAACAAATGAACTTAATGCGGAGAGAATATCAAAATACGAAGAGTTTGTAAGGAAGTATAGAGCTGGAATAAAGTCCGGTCTTGTGAAATCAAGGCAGATAATGATAGAAAATTTAAAGAATAATGTGAAAGATATCGCTCTTGACAGGAATATAAATTTCAGGATTGAAACTTCTCAAAGACAGCCAAAAGTTGTAATTTCGTTTCAAGATGTTGATTTGGGGTATGAATATCCAATTTTAAAAGGGTTAAATTTTGACATTTATAGAGGGGACAAAGTAGGGATAATCGGTAAGAACGGTGCCGGAAAATCAACACTTGTAAAAGGGGTATTGAACGAATTGAGCCCTATAAGAGGTGAAATAAAAATTGGTGAAAACATAAAAATCGGTTATTTTGATCAAAAACTTAATAACCTTAACTTTGAAAATACACTTTATGACGAGATTTTTTATAATGAAAATATTTCGTCGGCAAATGAAGTTTACTCTATAATGGCAAGGTTTGGGTTTGAGGAAGACGACGGTGATAAGAAGGTTGGGGTGCTTAGTGGAGGTGAGAAGACGAAGCTTTCTATTATAAAGCTAATACTCGAAAAGCCGAATCTTTTGATACTTGATGAGCCTACGAATCATCTTGATACCGATACGGTATATGCGCTGAAAAATGCTCTGATTGAATACAGCGGCGCTCTTTTGGTGGTAAGTCATGACAGATTTTTCCTTGAAGGACTTACAAATAAATCAATTTGTTTGTTTGATGAAAAATATTATATGGATATAATATCTGCAAGTGAGATGATTGAGAAATTTATCATGAAAACTGAAAAAACAAAGGATAATATCAGGGAAAAACCGGTATCTGAAAGAAAAGTCAGAGTAAACACCTACAAATTAAACGAGATTGAAAGAAGGATAAAGGAACTTGAGAATAGAATTGATATTCTTCATAGGGAATTAAATGAAACAACTACAGATTGGGAAAAAATTAATCTTATCCACAATGAGATAGAAAAGCTTGAAGAAGAGCTTTTGTTATATTATGATGAGTACGAAATGATGAAAAAGGGGGCAGTATGAATTTATTTGAAGAATCCAAGAAGTATATACCAGGTGGAGTAAATAGCCCTGTGAGGGCTTTTGGTTCAGTTGGTGGTGAGCCTGTTTTTGTTCAAAAATCAAAAGGGGCTAAAATTTATGATGTTAATGGAAAGGAATATATTGACTATGTTTGCTCCTGGGGACCAATGATTTTGGGACATACTGATGATGATGTTGTAAATAGTATCTGTGAGCAGGCAAAACTTGGCAGCAGTTTTGGTGCGCCAACTGAGCTTGAACTAAGACTTGCAAAGAAGGTTGTTGAGCTTTTCCCGTCAATAGATATGGTCAGGATGGTAAGCTCAGGGACAGAGGCAGTAATGAGTGCAATCAGGCTTGCAAGAGGATTTACGAAAAGGGATAAAATTATAAAATTTGAAGGCTGTTACCATGGGCATTCAGACTCGCTGCTTGTGAAGGCCGGAAGTGGAGCTTTGACATTCAATCAGCCAAGCAGTCCGGGTGTTCCATCAGATTTTGCAAAATACACTCTTATAGCGCAATACAATGATATAGATTCGGTTAAAAATCTATTCAAGGAAAATAAAAATGAGATAGCGTGTGTGATAGTGGAGCCTGTAGCTGGAAATATGGGGGTAGTCCTTCCTGAAGATAACTTCCTTGAGGATTTGAGAAAGGTATGTGATGAAAACGAAGCTATTCTGATTTTTGATGAAGTAATTACAGGTTTCAGGTTGTCTGAGGGTGGAGCTCAAAAATATTTTAATGTAATGCCCGATTTGACTACACTTGGTAAAATATTGGGCGGAGGGCTTCCTGTTGGCGCATATGGGGGAAAAAGAGAGATAATGGAATACGTTTCACCCGTTGGTCCAGTTTATCAGGCAGGGACGCTGAGTGGTAATCCTCTGGCAATGGCAGCCGGGTTTAAGACATTGGATAAGCTTTGTGCAGATGGATTTTATTCAGCTTTAAGAGAGAAGTCAGAATATCTGTGGAAAGGGTTTGCCAAAAACCTCGAAAAATTGGGTATTAATTTTTGCTTCAACAAAATTGAATCTATGGGTTGTTTGTTTTTCACAAATGAGAAGGTAAATAGCTTTTCTACTGCCGTTAAATCGGACACGAAATTGTATGCAAAATTTTTCCATGAGATGCTGAAAAGAGGGATTAATCTTGCCCCAAGTCAGTTTGAAGCGATGTTTGTTTCAGCTGCTCATACAGATAATGAACTGGACATTACTATAAAAGCCCATTTTGAATCATTGAAAGCAGTATTGTAGGTAAAATATGAAATTCAACAAAAAGATGAGGTCGATGCTGAATGCAAGCACCATCGGCTTTTCTTTTATATCTGCAATAGGGATAGGTACCCTGATAGGCTACTATCTGGATAAGTATTTTGAAACAAAACCTTATCTCACCCTCATCTTCATGGTATTAGGGATAGTTGCAGGTTTTAGAAATATGTTTTACTTCGTCAAGAAAAGCATTAAAGAAGACGACAATAGTGAATAAAATTCTTTTAATTATATCGTTGATTTTTTTGGTGATTTTGTATACAGTATTCAAGATTTTTAAAGGTAGTATTGCTGCAGAAAACTTTTTGTTTGGATGGACTGTTGCTATGCTTAATTATTACGGCCTAACGAACAAAATAAAAGGCAGTTTTGAAAGTGGTTATGTAAAGGCTTTTGTTTTTAATAGCCAGTTTAGATTGCTTCTTACTGCAGCCATTATGATTTTGTGGTTTAAGTTTTACAAAATAGATCTTGTCGGCCTGTTAGTCGGTTTGAGTGTTGTTGCCGTATGCTTGCCGATAGGAGCGATTATTGCTGTTAGGAGGAATAGTTAATGGAACATCCGCTTAATATTTTTTCTTTTCTCCCTCATGAAGTGGTTGCAAAATATCTTCATGTTTTGATGATGTTTGTTATCGTTTTGCTGATAGTTATTATTGGTAAAATGGTTTCAGGCTTAAGGAGTGAAGTGCCTTCAACAAAACAAAATGTTTTTGAGTTGCTTGTTGGTGGAATTTACAAGATGGGTATTGATGTTATGGGGGAAGAAGGCAAGCCTTATATACCTCTAATATTTGCTATCGGTTTGTACGTGTGGTTTTCAAATGTCTTTGGTATTATACCTGGATTTGCTGCTCCTACTGCCAATCTCAATACGACTGCAGCACCTGCATTGATAGTGTTTTTTACTTACCATTTCATAGGGATAAAAAAACATGGCGCCCATTATATCAAGCATTTTATGGGACCTATCGCCTGGCTTGCTCCTTTAATGATTATTATTGAGCTTATAGGCCATCTCTCAAGGCCGCTCTCACTTTCAATGAGGCTTTTTGGGAACATTTTTGGTGAAGATCTTGTCATTATGATTCTTTTTGTGCTGGTTCCTTTTCTTGTACCATTGCCGATGTATTTTATGGCTATATTTACAAGTACATTGCAGGCATATGTTTTTATGATGCTATCAATGATTTATATTAGTGGTGCTCTTGAAGAAGCACACTAAGATTTTATATAAGGAGGCTTAAATGTCTAAAGTGTTTCGTTTAATTTTTAGCGTAGCTGCTGTTTTGGTAGTTTCTGCAATCAGCGCTTTTGCTGCTGAAGGTGGCGCTTCTGCTGAGGGTTCAAAATGGGCAGTTTACCTTGCTGCTGGACTTGGAATGGGGATTGCTGCTTTTGGTACAGGTCTTGCCCAGGGTAAGGCTGTTGCAAGCGCAGTTGAAGGTATTTCAAGGAATCCAGGAGCTTCTGGTAAGATTATGACTCCAATGATCATTGGTCTTGCGATGATCGAGTCACTTGCTATTTATGCTCTTGTTGTTGCTTTGATACTTCTTTTTGTTGTATAATAATCAGGGGCTTTTAGCCCCTTTTCCTTGAGGTGGGCTATGTTAGGTAAATTATTTGCTAAATTGGGAGATTTTATAAAAAAAGATCCTGTGGTTTTTGTTCTTGCTATTATTGTTTTGGTAGTAGGTTTTACATTTGCCAATATAGAAGTATTGCATATAACATCGGAGTCTAAATTTTGTGGCTCATGTCACCCTGAGGAGAAAGTTGGTCCGCTGGGTGAGTACCACACATGGGCGAAAAATATACACTCCACTGCAGAAATAGAATGTATCGACTGCCATGGTAAGCCGGGTTTTGTGGGGTATATGAAGGCAAAAATAGGTGGTCTTAAAGATTTGTATGGTGAATTTTTTAAATCATACGAACATAAGATTGAAATACTTACAAAAGGGGCAACCGATAAAGAGTATGCCGCCAAACTTGTTCCGAATGAGACATGTCTGCATTGCCATTCTGACCAGGTCAATGCTTTTAATAGAAAAAATTATGTTATGTCTGTTGGTGTAGACTTTAGAAAGATTGATAATGTTGTAAATCCAAGATTTAGAGAATCTTTCGGCAAGCCTGATATATTGACTGAAAAAGTAAGCGTAGGGGTAGACCCAAATCACAAAAAGCATATTGAAGAGGTTGGGCTAAACTGTGTAGACTGTCACCTTGGTGTAGCTCATGGTGGAGAGTTTCACAATTTGCCAAAGATGGAAACATGTTTTACTTGCCACTACAATGAGAGAAGTAAAAATAGTAATATATCTGCTCCGGAAAATAATGAGTGCGAAAAATGTCACACAATGCAAAAAAGTATTCAGCAGGGTGTGTATGTAAAAGGTATTGAAGAGACTAAATGGTATATGGCGGATTTGAGTTGTTCTGATTGTCATAATGATCCATTTAGCAGACCTAACTCTGATAAATGTGTAAGCTGCCATGATGAATCTTATGCCTCAATCCTTTTTGATACTCAAAAGGCATATCTCGAAAAGTTGAGTGAAGTTCAGAAGGTAAGGGACAAGCTTTTTGTTGAAAGACTTGAAATGCCTGAAGGTAAGAGAAAGCTTTTTAACGAAGCTAACAGACTTGTCAGGATTCTTGAAATGGATGGCTCAAAAGGGGTTCATAATCCAGAATATTTTGACATGATATTTGAAAAGGCACATGAATTGTTAAACGCAACGGAAAGCTACGTTGAGCCTGTGAAGACAGAAGTAGGTATGAAGTCTTCTACAGGTGAAAAAGAAGCTTCTGGTCATGAAGAAGCGAAAACGGAAGAAAAGGCTGAAGTAGCGGAGTTTAAAGGTAACCCAGCTGAGCTTATGGAAATAGCTCCTGAAGAAATTAATTTAGCTGAACAGCATGGTATTGAAACTACTAAAAAACCTGTTGTTTTTAATCACAAGGAACATGCAGAAAGACTTTCCTGTAATGAGTGTCATAGCAATCCTGAAGAAGGTACACTTAAATTTGAAGTTGTAAATCTAAAGGGAACCAACAACGATTTCCATAAACAGCTTTGTTTTCCTTGTCATAAGGAAAATAAAGTACCAAAAGGTACAAGCTGTACCACATGCCATAAGTAAAAGATAAAGCCTGGCCAGATGGCCGGGCTTTTTTTGTTGTAATTATAAAAATAAATATATACTATTACCTAAAAAGTTTATGAGGTAAAGTATGTTTCCTTTGAAGGACTCAATCAAATCAAATTCTTTTCCAATATTAAATACAATCATAATTGTATTTAACTGTCTGGTGTTTTTCTATGAAGTTTCACTTAACAGATATCAACTAAGCCTTTTTTTTATAGAATATGGACTGGTGCCAGTTAAACTGTTTTTGCCAGCAGACGTAGTATCTTTTGGTGATAAAATACTACCATTTTTTACATCAATGTTTATACACGGAGGGTGGATGCACCTTATAGGCAATATGTACTTTTTATATATATTTGGTGATAATGTGGAAGATTTAATGGGTCACTACAAGTATTTGGTTATGTATATTGTATTTGGAGTTGTAGCAGCAATTACTCAAGTGTTATTGTACCCAAACTCAAATATTCCAACAATTGGTGCTTCCGGAGCTGTATCAGGAGTAATGGGGTACTATTTTATAAAGTTTCCTTACTCAAGGGTTAAGACACTGGTATTTATAATAATTTTTGTTACAATAATGGAAATACCCGCTGTTATATTCTTGGGTCTGTGGTTTTTGATGCAATTCTTAAATGGTTCATCCCAGCTAATGTATTCTACGGCCGGCGGTGTGGCGTGGTGGGCTCATATAGGAGGCTTTGTGGCAGGAATTGCATATGCGATTTATGATAAAAAAGTCTATGTATATAAAAGAAATGTTCAGTGGTAATTGGAGGATTTTGTTATGTGTTTGGGTTTGCCTGGAAAATTAATTGAAATTTCAGAGGATAAGACTGCCGGAATAGTTGATATAGCGGGTACAAAGAGAGATGTATCTTTGATGATTTTACCGGAAGAGGTAAATGTGGGCGATTATGTTATGGTTCATGTGGGATTTGCCATTTCAAAAATGGATGAACAGCAGGCCAAGGAAACACTAAATGCCATACTGGAGTACTGTGATGCAGATGGTAACGAAATTCAGGGATAAAAATACAGTAAAGAGCCTATTGTCAAAAATACAAAGTGAAGCCCGGAGCAACCGACAGTACAGGATAATGGAAGTATGCGGTACGCACACTATGTCAATTTCAAGATTTGGAATTAGAAGTCTTTTACCTGATAATATAAAACTAATTTCTGGGCCAGGTTGTCCCGTGTGTGTGACTTCTCAGGGGGAGATAGACCTGATTTTTGAACTACTTCAAAAAGAGGATGTTGTTTTGGCGGTGTATGGAGATTTAATGAAGGTTCCGGGCTCAGCAGGTGAAAATCTGATTGAGCTAAAATCAAGCGGTAAAGATATAAGGGTAATTTTATCCCCTCTTGATGTTATAAAAATAAAAGAAAGCGTCAATAAGCCTGTTGTGTTTGTTTCTATTGGTTTTGAAACTACCACTCCTGCATCAGCGGGACTTGCCCACAAAATTGTATGTAATGATATAAAAGATATATATTTTCTTGTGTTCAATAAAACTATGCCGGAAATAATTAAAGTTTTGCTGAAGGATAAAGAGCTAAATATTGATGGGTTTCTTTGCCCGGGGCATGTGACAGCGATTACAGGAGAAAAACTTTACTTGCCGATTGTCGATAATAAGAAGGCTGCATCTATTGCTGGATTTGAGCCTGTGGATATACTTTACTCGATTCTCGAAATTATTAACCAGGTAAATAGAGGTAAATTCTATATAGCAAACAGTTATAGCAGAGTAGTAAGAGCCGAAGAGAATAAAATAGCAAGGAGTTTGATTGAAGAATATTTTGAGCCTGCAGATTCATATTGGAGAGGGATTGGGGTTATTGAAAAAAGTGGACTTAAATTAAAAAAAGAGTACGAACATCTTGATGCTGTCAAGAAATTTAACCTAAAACCTCGGTATGTAGATGAGATAGCAGGGTGCAGATGCGGAGATGTTTTGAAAGGGAAGATTTTGCCTAACGAGTGTAAAATGTTTGGTGGCAAGTGTAAACCTGATAACCCCGTAGGTCCTTGCATGGTATCTGGAGAAGGTGCCTGTGCAGCGTATTACAAATATGAGATTTTTCAATGAAGGTGCTTAAATGAAATTTACCACAATGACCCTTGGCGGGGGTGGAAAACAAACAAATGATTTTATAAAAGAGTTTATTTTAAAAAAATTGGGGAATACCTATCTCAATCAATTAAGAGATGCCTCAGTCCTTGATATCAACTCCAACAAACTGGCTTTTACCACAGACTCATTTGTGGTAATGCCGGAATTTTTTCCCGGAGGCGACATAGGCAAGTTGGCTGTTTATGGTACGTGCAATGATCTTGCTGTAAGCGGTGCAAAACCACTTTATTTGTCATTATCTTTTGTAATATCGGAAGGCTACGGACTGAAGAATGTTGCCAGAATAATTTCTTCTATAAAGGAAGCTTCAGAAGAGGTGGGGGTTAGTGTAGTATGCGGTGATACAAAAGTTATAGAGCGCAGTGAAAATATACGAATCATTATTAATACCGCAGGGATAGGGTTGCTGCAAAAAGATATTAACGATTATACTTCGATTGTACCTGGTGATAAAGTGATTTTTACCTCTGATATTGGAAGGCATGGTCTGGCAGTTTTATCAGAAAGAGGAGAATTTAACCTTGATGCTGACATAAAGAGTGATTGTGGCAATTTGTATGAAATTTTCAGAAAAATAGGGTATAATGGTATAAAGTTTGCGAGGGATGCCACGAGAGGGGGTGTGGCAGCGGTGCTAAACGAAATATCGGAAAAATCAGGTTTTGGTTTTTTAATTGAAGAAAGTGAGATACCTGTCGAACAAAATGTAAAGTACTTACTGGAGTTTTTGGGGCTTGACATGTTTAATGTGGCAAATGAAGGGGTGGCTGTAATTATTTGTGAAAGTGAGCAATCCGATAGCATTTTAAAGAAGTTAAAAACTGTGAAAATTTCGAAGAATGCAAAAATAGTGGGAGAGGTCACCGAAAAAAATAAGGTAATTTTGAGAAATGAATATGGGGGGCTTAGAGTTGTTGAAATGCCTGATGGCAATCTTCTGCCTCGTATCTGTTAGTTTAATTGCTGGTTGCGGCAAGAAGGATTACACAATCATAGAAGCTAAATGTGGAAATTGCCACAAAAGTGAAATTGTATATCTGAAAAAACGTAGCATAGATGAGTGGAACAGGGTTTTGTATGCAATGCAGCTTCGAGGATTGACTATTAGTGAAAAAGAGAAAGGGGAGATTTTTGATGTATTGAAAGAGAAAAAACTAATAAATAATTGAAAAAGTGTTGCTATATATAAAAATAGTGGTAAAATAAACTATGACTACCAAAATAGATTGGGAAAAAATGAATGGATTGGTGCCTGTAATTGTACAGGATATTTTATTGAAGGATATTTTAATGCAGGCATATACTGACAAAGAAGCCTTTGAACTAACATTAAATACAGGTTACGCCCATTATTACTCAAGAAGCAGAAATTCTATATGGAAAAAAGGGGAGACATCCGGGAATTTGCAAAAAATAGTGAAAATTTATCTGGACTGTGACGGAGATTGTCTGCTTTATCAGGTTGAGCAGACAGGTCCTGCATGTCATACCGGTGAAAAAACGTGTTTTTTTAATGAAATAAAAATAGGTGGGAACTATGTTTGGGAAGAAGGAGAATTTGATTGGTATTGATATTGGAAGCTATTCAGTCAAGATGATTGAATTGAAAGGTAAAAAGAGTGGGTATCTTTTGAAAAGCATATCTGAGGTTGTTTTGCCGGAGGATGTAATCTCTGAGGGGAGTATCGTTGACTATGCAGAGGTTACAAGGTGTATTAGAGAGGCATTTCAAAAAGGGAATTTCAGTCATAAGAAGGTGGCTTCTGCATTGAAAGGTACCAACGTAATTGCAAAAAAAGTAACCTTGGCTATTGAAGATGAAAAGAATTTTTCCGAGACATTCAGATGGGAAGCCGAGCAGTATATCGGTAGAAAAGATCTTGAAGACTACAATATTGACTATGAGGTTATTGGGAATATCAAGCAGGGTGAGCATGTTGATGTGGTCATAGCGGTGGCCAGAAAAGATTTGATAATGGATTTATCATCTGTTATTGAGTCGGCAGGTCTAAAACCCATGGCGGTTGATCTTTCGGTATTTACCCTGATAAATGCATTCGAAGTAAATTACGGAATAGAAGAAGATGTAATTGCTATTGTTGATATAGGCAATTCTTCAACGCAGATAGTTTTTGTTAAAAACGGTGTTTATGAGTTTTCAAGGGAAGTCAACTATTCAGGGAAAAACTGTGTTGAAATGATACAGCAACGACTTGGTATTACAAGGGAAGATGCGGTGGCAAAATTGTTTGATATTGAGGCTGTCGAGTATGATGAAGAGTTACGAAGTATTATAAATGATTTTAATATTCAGCTTGCAACGGAAGTAAAAAATTCCATAAATATGTTTTTGACCAGCGGTCAGATTAAAACCAACAGATGCTATATTTGCGGTGGAGGTTCAGTAATATATGGACTTAAAGAAGTTTTTGAACAAAGACTTGATATATCTGTAAACCAATTTAATCCATTTGCAAATATTGAAATTGACAAATCAGTGGACATGGAGTTTTTAAACAATAATTTATATAAATTTAACTGTGCTTTAGGGCTTGCCCTGAGGAAGGTGGATGATAGATGATTAGGATTAATTTACTTTCCACAAAAAAGAAAAGAAAATTAAACAAAGGGGTGTATGAGTTAATCCTTTTTGTTTTGGTGGTTGGGTTTGTGTTCGTTTCCTGCTTTATCATTAATTCAACACTAAACAGCCAGATATTGATCGCAAAGACTGAAGTGGATAGGTTAAACAAGGAGTTTAAGAGATTAAGTAAAATCAAGAAAGAGGTTGATGGTTTCAAAAAGAGAAAAGAAGAGCTGCAAAAGAAAATTGATGTTGTCAAAAGGCTAAAACAAGGGCAAAAAGGATATTATGAGATTTTGACAAACCTGGAATATGCAATGCCCGAGGATGTTTGGATATCCAGGTTTGATTTTAACGGAAAAGATGTGACTTTAAGCGGGGCTTCCCTTAGAACTGCGTCTGTGAATGAATTTATTCTGAATCTTTTTGCCACCAAGATGTTTGACAATATTGACCTTAAGGTGGTGAAGAAGACTACTGTTGAAAATATTGACATCAATGACTTTAATATCACCGCAAAAATAAAGATAGGTGGTTGATATGCTTGACAGAATATTTAAAATACCTTTTAAATTCAGGCTGATTGTAGAAGTGCTAATAATAGTTTTAATAGGTGGGGCTTACTATTATTTTTACTATACACCAAAAATAGAAGAAATAGATAAGCTTGCAAGGGAATATGACAGCCTTGCGATAAAAATTTCTCAACTTAAACCAATAGAGCTTAGTTATGATCAGTTCAAAAAGGAAGTTGAGCTGCTTGAAGAGCAATTCCAGATGGTATTGAAGATTTTACCTAATGAGAAAAATTTTAATGTGTTGTATGATGAGGTAGTCGGTCTTGCTGAAAAAAGTGGGGTAAAGGTTACACTTTTTCAACCCGGTGGCGAGAGCAGGGTTGATGAATTTCACTCAAGAGTTAACTTTAGTATGAATTTTCAAACTACCTATGTTGAGCTTATAAACTATTTATACCGTCTCAACTATCTGGATAAAATAATTGACATTAACTCATTTTCCCTTTCTCCTCAAAAGGATAAGGATGGCACTTTGATTCTTAATGTCAAAGCCTCTCTCAATTCATACAGATTTAATGTGCCGGGGGGTGGAAAGTGATAAGGGTTAAGAGCGTAATAGTTTTTTTGGTTGTTTTGTTGATAATTGGTTGCGACTATATAATTCCGGATGTTGATTTCAAAAAAAGACAATCCGGTAAGAAGATTAAGCCTGTAGAAGTAAATACTGATGCAATAGTGGCTCAGGGTGAGCAGTTGAAGACTCTTTTTGAAACTCAGTATAAACCGCTTGAATATAAAAATAAGAAAAATCCTTTTGTATCAGTTATTGATGTTTACAAGGAAAATCTTGCTGGGGGTGCTTCTGTAGGAGACAATCCTCTTGAAAATGTGGAGTTAGAACAGATAAGACTTACGGGCTCACTCAGCGGAGAGGTTGGAAACGTTGGGGTGGTGCAGGTTGGTGACCAGGTTTTTTATGTAAAAGAAGGGGATAAAATTGGGAAAAATAGTGGAGTTATTATTGGTATAACTCCAAATGAGATGAAAATAAGGCAGGTCGAAACAGATATTTTTGGTAATATAAGAACAGTTATAAAAGAAATTAAGATTGTAAATAAGGAGGATAACTTATGAGAATTTATAAATTAGTAATATTTGCCGTTTCAGTCTTTTTATTGCTCTCATGCGCGGCCAAAAAGGAAAGTGCTGACAATCTGATTGTTAAAAAGTCGGTAAAATCTATTAAAGTAGAAAAATCCTCCGAAAATAAATATAATATTACACTAACCGGTGATTCTTCAGTCAATTACAAGGTTTATTATTCCAAATCTCCTTTCAAGCTTACCGTAATGAGCCCGGATGCACTGCTTGGTGAAGATGTAGTTAAGTATACATACAATGATGATGTTATTTCAAAAATCGCTTCATTTGTTGGTGACCAGGGTGCAACAATTGAGGTTTTTCTTAGCAGTGATGTTAATTATAATGTAAGTGAAAATAGCGGCAGTCTTGATATTGTGCTTGATGTAATAAAGCCAGAAGTAAAAGCCCTTGGAGATGCTGGCTTGGAGTTTAAGGGTGCAGAATTTGAAAATGTTGAGCTGGGTAGAAATGTTCTGAGCTTTGAAAACTTGTCAGATGATAACAGTTTTCTTGTAAAAATTGAACTTGATGGCGTTGTAAAGTATGATTATGGTTATCTTAATGACAAACTTTTGTATATAGACTTGTTTGATGTAAACAATAAAATTGCAGATAAAATAATTAATGGTAAAGGGATTGTAAGAAAGGTCAGGATAGGCAGTTATTATCCACCACAGAAAGTGAGATTTCTTGTTGATGTCCAGAGGTCAAATCCTATTTTTGCCGGTCAGAATGGCAAATACCTTGTATTGTCAAGTGAGATAACAAATGTACCTAAAGATGACAAGTATATTACAAGTATTGAATCTATCGCAGTCAAAAAGTATCAGAGTTTGATTATAAAACTTACAGGTAATCCAGTTTATACAAAGAAAGTTGTAAATGGCAATCTTGTTCTGGAATTTTCAAAAGGGTTTAAAGCTTTAAAGAGTGTTAAGAATACCATGGCATTTTCCAACTTGCCATTTAGAAAAGTCAGCGTGGGAAAGATTGACGACAAATTGTCCATAATAATAGTACCAAATGGCGAGATTTACGCAAAAGTAGAAAAAACGCCTGAAGGGGTAATGGTCAGTGGCAGTTTCAATGATTTTTCAAAGGCCGAAGATGTCTTAAAAGCACAGGAAGTAAAAGCAGATGCCGTTACTGAAAACAAGACTGAGAAATACGATAAAAAAGATTTGGTAAGCCTTAGTATAAAAGATATGGATGTAAGGGAAGCAATAAGACTTATTTATTTTGGAAGAAATAAAAATATAGTGTTTGGAAACGAAGTGAAAGGGAATGTCAGTTTGTTTGTTAAGGATGTTCATTATAAAAAAGCTCTGGATATCATTTATAATGAAAACAACCTGATAGAAATGGATGAAGATAATGTAGTATGGGTTATAAGCAAGCAGAGAAAGGCAGAAATTGAGGCCAAAAAGATTCAGGAGATAAAGGCAGCTCAGCAAAAGCAGGAGCTTGAACCACTAATTACAGAAATAATTCCGGTTAACTACTCATCTGCCAGCGACTATAAAGGTGTGATAGAATCGGTGCTTTCAGGTAGAGGAAAACTCCAGATTGAAAGCAGGACAAACAGTTTTGTAATTACTGATACAGCAGATTCAATTGAAAAAGCAAAAAATCTGTTGGCTGAGGTTGACAGACCAACTCCACAGGTGACTATTGAAGCAAGAATTGTAGAAGTTTTTGATTCTAATAACTCTAACCTCGGTATTCAGTGGGGCGGAAAGGTTACAAACAGTACAACAGCATATAATTTCCCAGCAACAGTTGGAGTGCAGGGGAATACTGGTGCCACAAGTCCTTTTGGTAATGGATACTTGGTAAACTTACCTGTTGGTACGCCTGCTGGTGCTCTTGCACTTACCTTGGGCAATATTTCAGGGAGTTTTGCACTTGACGTGGCACTTTCGGCCCTGGAATCTCAAAACAAAGCCAAGACTATTTCAAGCCCGAGGATAACCACATTAGACAATGAAGAGGCCGAAATTAAAAGCGGTGGAAAGGCTGTAATTGTCCCTACTGGAGATAATACGAATACTGAAGAGATAGATGTGGGTATAAAACTTAAAGTAAAACCACATATAACAGCCAACAAAATGGTTTATATGGAAATAGAAGTTGAAAAGAGTTCGCTTGGCTCAGTTACCGGAAATACAGCCACTACAGAGGAGAAAAAGGCAAAGACTCAAGTCTTGTTAGCAAGCGGTGATACTACTGTTATTGGCGGAATATACGAAGATGAGGAAAGGGTAATAACACAGCAAGTACCAGGACTCGGTGATATTCCTATTCTGGGCTGGCTGTTTAAATCAAAAAATAATATTTATACCAAAAAAGAGCTACTAGTATTTTTAACACCAAGGGTTGTGCAATAATTTGTAATGAAAATTTTTCTCATAGCGGGCGAAGAGTCTGCAGATATACATGGAAGCAATATGATCCGCCATTTGAAAAAAATGGCGGATTTTTCATTGTATGGCACAGGTGGAACTCGTCTGAAAGAGCTTGGCCAGGAGCAATATTTTAATATCAATCAGATGACAATTATAGGACTGGATGAGATATTAAAAAAATCAGGACTTATAATTTCAATGTTTAAAACACTGAAAGAAAAAATTATTCAGATAAAACCAGATGTTGTGATTTTAATAGATTATCCGGGCTTTAACCTGAGATTTGCAAAAATAGTAAAAAAACTCGGACTTAAAGTAATCTATTATATAGCCCCACAGGTTTGGGCTTGGCATTATTCCAGAATTGAAAAGATTAAAAAATATGTTGATCTTGTTTTATGTATATTACCATTTGAAGAAGATATTTTCAGAAAAGAAGGAATTAATGCAAAATATGTAGGTAACCCGATTATAGATAACCTGAAAATAACCTGTACATCAAAAGATGATTTTAAAAGAAGTTTGACGCTTGATAAACAAATAACAGTTGGCATATTGCCAGGCAGCAGGAGAAAAGAGATAAACAATCTTATGCCTGAGATAATAAAAGCTTACAGGCTGATTGAAGATAAGTATAATTTTGTTCTTGCAAGAGCTTCCAACATTGAACAGGAACTAATAGATAATTATACAAAAAATACGAATATTAAAGTTGTTGAAAATATGAATTATGATGTAATGAAATATTCCGATGTCTTGTGGATTTGCTCAGGGACTGCTACACTTGAGGCAGCAATATTAAAGACTCCCATGGTATTGCTGTATAAGGTTGGAAAAATAACTGAGATTATAGGGAAGATAGTTATAAGGACTGATTTTATAGGCCTTCCGAATATAATAGCAGGGAAAAAGATAATACCCGAGTTAATACAGAATGATATGAACTATAAAAATATAATAAAATATACAAATTCCATCCTTGAAAACAAATCAAGCTTTAATGCTGAACTTGAAAAGGTAAGTAATTATTTCCTTAATCTAAACCCTTCGGCCAATGCAGCGAGGGAAATTTATTCCTTTTTAAATATCTAAGTTTATAATTTATTGATAAAGCAGAAAAATTTATTAAAATTGTTTTGGCACAAGTTTTTCTATGTACACTGTGGAGGTGTGCTATGAATGCAAGCATTGTTCAGAATTTTGCTCCTGCTAAATCATTGGAAGGGAGAAATACAGAAAGCAAGCTCTTACCGACCAAAACGGACAGTAAAAGTTTTAATCTTATATTAAATAAGCAAATTAAATCCCAGAACGAAAAAGAAGAAGATGACAATTTGATGGTTGCTTTAAAAATTTTAATAGCAAATATAATGAATGCAAAGGAAAATCTGTCTCAAAATAGCAATATTGAAGACGTAGCAAAAGAGCTTATTTCTGATTCCAACACTATGGAAAAGTTATCAGAAATTACCGGGATTGAAAATGCAGAATTGAAAGAAATACTTAAAAATATTGGCAAAAGTGGAGCAGTCACAGAAGATAAGCTAATAAATCTTGCCAAGAATGAAGACTTTAAAAAGCTCTTTGATAAGATTGATTTAAGTACAAAGATGAATGCTGAAATGGCTGAAGTAGAAAATCTTGAAAGCAAAATTGAAAAAATCCTGGATAAGATCTTGATGAAAAATGAAAAAGAGAATAATGTCCCTGAATTAGAACTTGCAGAAAAACAAGAAAATGTAGAATTTAGTGATTTTAAGAAAATCAAGGGGTTAGGTTTATTTGAAGAGACAAACAGTTTTAATGTTAAGGAGAGTGAATCAGGTATAGCTGTTTCAAATGCCGCTAAAAGTTCGAGCTCTTCTGTGAGCCCCGTCATAAATATGAACTCAACCAATAAGGTTAATGAAATCATTGAGATAATTGAGCTTATCAAAAACGGTGAAACAAAAAAAATGACAGTAAAACTTGAACCAGATTTTTTAGGGAAGATGAATATTCATCTCACTGAAAATGCGGGGAAGATTTCTGCAAAGATTTTTGTGGAACAGGAAATTGTAAAGCATTTTATGGTGGCAAATATTGATTCAATAAAACAACAGCTTAATGATAAAGGGATAATTATAGATAACATGGATTTTATGTTTATGGGGGATTATCAGAACAGGGAAGAGTTTAGAGAAGCAAAAAATGGCAATTCAGGTCATTTTACACAAGGGGAAAAGATGAGAGATGAAGAAGGTAGTGATATTTCAAATACAAAATCTACCGGGATTTATGCATAAAAGGGGGTAAATATGTTAACTTCTTCCGAAGTTTCAACACAGTATAATTTAACAGGGACAGTTAAAAATGAGCCCAAAAAAGAGCTTGGCAAAGAGGATTTTTTAAATCTTATGGTTACGCAATTAAAAAATCAGGATCCTCTTAACCCTCTTGATAACAATGAATTTATAAGTCAGACTACACAGTTTTCTTCCCTTGAGCAATTGATAAATATAGCCGAAAGTATAAAGCAACTGACAGAAAATCAGACTAATTCAAACCAGAATAATAGCCTTTATTCTGCATCCAATTTTATAGGTAAGGAAGTGAAATATTTCACCAACACGCTTAACTTAAAGGATGAAGGAGCATTGATTGGCTACGAACTTGATGATGTACCGGCAAGTGTGAGTATCCAGATAATAAATTCTTCAGGGACACCTGTCGCAGAAATTGTTCCTTCGGAGTATCAATATGGGTTTAATGAATTAATCTGGGATGGACTTAATGCTGAAGGGAACAAGTTACCAAATGGAGTATATAATTTTGTTGTAAATGCATATGATTCTGAAGGTAATCAAATACCATACAGAAGTTATACAAGTGGAACGGCAAATGGTGTTTCAATGATTGATGGTAATTTAAAATTTAGTGTTGATAACAATGAAGTGGCATCTGACACTATTTTTTCAGTTTATGAAAATAAGTAATTAGGAGGAATATATGTTAAGATCACTTTATTCTGGTGTTAGCGGTCTTCAGCAACATCAAAAAAGTATGGATGTTGTGGGTAACAATATAGCAAATGTTAATACAGTAGGGTTTAAGGGGAGTCGTGTTGTGTTTGAAGATTTGATGAGTCAAACTCTCTCCGTTGCAAAGGCTCCTGGCGATGGTATCGGCGGTATAAATGCAAAACAGATAGGTCTTGGAACAAAACTCGGGGCAATTGATGTTAACTTTAATCAAGGAACACTGCAGACTACCGGGGTAAATACCGACCTTGCCATTCAAGGGGATGGTTTTTTTGTGGTAAAATCTTCCGCAACAGAGCAGGCATATTATACAAGAGCAGGAAACTTTACATTTGATAAAAGTGGATATCTTGTGACCCCTACAGGGCTAATTGTTCAGGGGTGGATGAGAGATTTGACCACAAATACCCTTTCATCAAATGGTCCTGCGTCAGATATCAGGATAGATGAAAGTTACAAGGTAATTGAGCCAAGGGCCACAACAGAAGTTCAGATAGCCGGGAATTTAAGTACAGAAGCCAGTCCTACAATTTTAAAATTTCAAACAATTCTTGCTTCACTTGATGATGCAGATACCAATCTAAATAGCGTGTTTGGATATGGTGGACAAAAGCTTGATATGTTAAGTGGAGAAAGCATCAGAATAAAGGCAGACGCCAATCTCAATACACAGGTAGCTAATTTATACAATGAAAATGACCAGAATCTTGGAATGGAAAATTCCAGTATACAAATTTTTGTAGGTAATACATCAGCTACTGTAAATGTATCTGCCAGTGATACACTTAACGATGTTATTGTAAATATAAATAGTGCTTTATCAACGCTTGGAACTACTTTGACTTTAAGTTTACCAGCAGATGGGCAATTGCAAATACAAAATGGAGCAACAAGCACAAGTATAAGCTTTGCCGGCAACTCACGATTTATAAATTATCTGGCAGAGATAGACGGTACTTATAACGCTTCTGATATAAAGAAAACCACTACAAAACTAATTGCAGAAAATGAATTGGTTTATGGTGAAGATATTAATGATATTAATGAAATGATTGATTCTATTAATAATTTTATTCAAAACAATATTTCAAGTGGATTTACATCAAGCCTTGATAGTACAATTGGCCAGATTTTATATGATAATTCAGGTGGTTCAAGTGATATTAATGGATTTACAATTGAAAAGTCATTTTCAAGCGATATTTTCAGCAGGACATTTGATACATTTGATGCGTTATCAGCTGGTTCAAGTACAAATTCGGAGACAATATTCAGATATGCAAAAGAGTCCGACTCTTTAACAAATCTATACACAGCAAATGGTGAAAGTTTGAATATTACTACTGTGCCTGTTGAGGTAAGTGCTGTGGTGGGTGGGGAAAGTACGTTGTCTCAAACAGTTGTTGCTACGGATACATTGCAGGATCTTATGGCTGTTATAGAAAATGAAGTTTTGGGGTTTAGGGATGAAAGTGCCAATCTTGATTTTGTCTCGCTTGAAAATGGTGCGATTATTGTAAAAGGGGAAAAGGGGATTCCCAACAGTATTGACAATTTGATAATAAGAAATGGAGATAATACTCTTTTTAACAATTATATGCAATTTAGTAATGTCCAAGATGCTGAAGGCGGCCAGCTAATAACAAGCCAGACGGTATATGACTCACAAGGGAATGAACACGTAGTAAATTACGAGTTTAATTTATATGATGAGAGTAAGAATATATGGAAATTATCTGTACAGCCTGCATCAAGTGATGAGAGTGTTGTCCTTAAAAACGGGCAGGATGTGCTTGATAGTATATATATTCAGTTTAATGAGGACGGTTCATTTGACAAATATCTATCCATTGACCTGAGCGGGAATGAAAGTGTTATTACTAATGCTGCATTTGACCTGGTGCATAATACAGGGGCAGATACAATATCAGATATAAGTATTAAATTAGGTACTACAGATAATTTTGATGGTCTTACCCTTACCTCAAGACCTACTACAATTACACAGCTTGACCAGGACGGATACAAGCAGGGTACACTTGAGGGGATAAGCATAAACAGAAACGGAGAAATCTTAGGCACATACGATAACGGTCAGGTTATAGAAATAGGTCTTGTGGGGATAGCGAGGTTTAATAACAATGAAGGTCTTTTAAAAATGGGGGATTCACTTTTTGCAGAGACGGTTAATTCCGGTACAGCAGTAATAGGAGAAGCTGGCCTTGGTGGTAGGGGTATAATTGAAGCCGGTGCCCTTGAAAACTCCAATGTTGATTTGGCTCAAGAATTTGTTACAATGATTACGACTCAAAGGGGGTATCAGGTAAATTCAAGGGTAATAACAACAAGTGATGAAATGTTGCAGGAGTTGATGAACTTGAAAAGGTAAAATAACTTAAAGAAAGTTGTTTAAAATGTCGATAAGATAGATTATAATATGTTAGCAGGTAAGCTTTGTCTGCCTGCTGGTGTTTATAATGTAAAAATAATGCTGGAGTTTGTATGGATATTGCTACGCTTGTTGGGATTATTCTTGCATATATTCTTGTTTTCGCTGCATTGTTGTTGGGCCCGGGCGTTGGGGTGTATATTGATATCCCATCAGTGCTTATTGTAATAGGGGGTACAGCTGGCATAGTTTTGATGAGCTGGCCTCTCAATAAGGTACTGAATGTTATGACTATCGTTATGAAGACTCTTCTTTTTAAGTTGGATAGCCCAGCAGATTTGATATCAAAGCTTGTGGATTTTTCCCAGAGAGCAAGAAGGGATGGTATTTTAGCCCTTGAGTCTGCTGAGGATGAAATAAATGATGAGTTTTTGAAAAAGGGGATAAGGCTTGCGGTAGATGGAACAGAGCCTGAAGTTATAAGAACGATACTTGAAACAGATTTGATGTATATGCAGGAAAGACATAAAGAAGGTGCTGCGATTTTGACGAGTATGTCCACATTTGCTCCGGCAATGGGGATGATTGGTACTTTGATTGGTCTTGTTGCAATGCTCCAGACTATGAATGATCCAAGTTCAATTGGTCCTGCGATGGCAGTTGCTCTTCTTACTACATTTTATGGTGCAATAATTGCAAACCTTTTTGCTGCTCCTCTGGCTGAGAAGCTTAAAACGAGATCATCAGAAGAGACAATGCTTAGAGAAATAATGATTGCTGGAATTATGGCTATTCAGGCGGGAGATAATCCAAGAATAGTGGAACAAAAATTAAATGCATATTTGCCGCCTAAGCTGAGAAAATCTCAGTTTGAGTGAAAGGGGAATTATGGCTGAAAAGAAGTGTCCCGAATGTAAAGCTGGAGCACCTGAGTGGATGGTAACATTTTCAGATATGACCACGCTACTTTTGACATTTTTTGTTCTTTTGCTTTCAATGGCTTCTCTTGATCAGAGAAAAATAAAAGAGGCTCTTGGTTCGTTGCAGGGAGCTCTTGGTGTACTTGAGAGTGGTCAAAAGTCTGAAATGGGTAAAGAAGAGATTTTGTCAAGACTTGACTTTGTTACGAAAACAAAACAAAGTGAAAGTAAAATGTTAAGCGGGATAAGGAATTATATAGAGCAGGCTAATTTGTCTTCAACTGTTTCCGTGGTAAAGACTGAAAAAGGTATTTCTGTGAGGATTATGGATTCGGTGTTGTTTGAACCGGGAAGTGCCACGCTGCTTGATGCAGCAAAACCAGTACTTGATAAACTTTCAGGGGTAATAAAAGATTCTCCGTATAATATTATGGTGGAAGGGCATACAGATGATATACCTATTTCGACTGCTCAATTTCCTTCAAACTGGGAGTTATCCACTGCAAGGGCGATAAGTGTTGCGAAATACATGATTTCAGTCGGGGTAAAACCGGATATTTTATCTGTAACAGGTTATGCACAGTACCACCCTGTTGTTCCGAATATTACACCGGAAAACAGGGCTAAAAACAGAAGGGTTGAAATAAATTTTGTAAGCCCGGAACTTGCTGAGGCAAATAAGAATATTTTTGATGAAAATGATAGTGGAGGTTATTGATGGCTGAAGAAAAAGAAGTTAGTGAACAAGAAGCGCCCAAAAAGAAATCCAAGTTTAAGCTTATACTGATAATATTGATAGTATTGATTCTTGTTGGTGGTGGAGCTGCCGCGTACTTTTTGCTGTTTGCAAAAAAAACTGCCGAAACAGCCGAACAAAATACTGCAAATACAACAGTTAAAAAGCAAGCGGACGTATCTTCTATCGGACCACTATATTCATTTGAAAGTTTTATTGTTAATCTGGCTGACCCTGGTGGTACAAGGTATTTGAAAGTAACCATGCAGGCTGAGCTTGACTCTGATAAATTAGTAGATGAGATAGAAAAGAGAAAACCACAAATAAGAGATATTATTCTCACAGTTTTGTCCTCAAAAACATACGCCGAAGTAAGCACTGCCCAGGGAAAACTTGCGTTAAAACAGGAAATTATAAGAAGGATTAATTTAACTTTGACTACCGGTGCAGTTAAGAGTATATATTTTACTGAGTTTGTTTCTCAATAAGGAAATTTATGGAAGATATTGAAAAGGTTATAAACCGATTTGGAAATGTACTTTTAAATGTCGATGTTGAGCTTGGACGAAAACTTGTCAATATCGGTGAGATGCTAAGCTGGGAAAACGGTACAATTATAAAGCTGTCAAAAACTTCCGGTGAATCAGTTGACTTTCTGGTAAACAAGAAGCCTGTTGCCGTGGGTGAAGTTATGGTAATAGATGAGAGGTTTGCTATAAGAATAACTGATATCCTTGATAAGGCAATACTATATGAGTTAAGTAAAGACGGTTTGTATGATTAGGAAAATTTTGGTTTTGCTGTTTATTTCGGTAAATTTGTTTGCAGCTCAGTACAATCTTGAGATAGAAAATGATCAAATAATGCTTTTGATTCCTTCTGAAAAAAATCTTTTTGTTTCAGATAGTATTGAAAATAACATATACACTCTCGTGCTTGATGGCAAATTTGCAATCAATGAAGACATCTGGGGGTATCCCATCAGTAAAATCGAATCTGCATATAATGGGAAAGTTACTGCTGTAAAATTTTTCTTTGAAAATAAGGCATCAAAGCCTTCTATATCATATGAGAATGGGAATACGGCCATCAAATTTTCATTTAAAAATGCTCCTGTTGAGAAAAATAATATTTATCTTAGAATGTTTGTAGGGATAGTGGTTATTTTGATAATGATATTGATTTTGTACTGGTTATTGAAAATTGTAATGAAAAGAAATATTTCCACCGAAATACCAGGGACAGGCAGATTGCTTGGTAAAGTTGATATTATGCCCGGTAAAACGTTAGGTTTTTATGAATTGCTTGATACAATTTATATAATAGGGATTACGTCTGAGCAAATAACTCTTGTTGACAAAATTCAGGATGAAATTTTATGCGATAAAATCAGAGAAGGATTTACAAGAAAAAAGGACTTCTCCAGTTATCTGAAATTTTTTGGAAAAGAGATTGATAAAACGGAAATTGATATGACTAAGGAAATAATAAAAGAAAAGGTGGAAAAATTAAAAAGAAAATAATTTTTTTTCTTATCTTTTTATTTCCGATGATAATTTTTGCTGCCGATAGTATCCCTTTGCCTGTATTTGATATAGGAGTAAGACAGGCGGCATCCCCTCAGGATGTTTCTGTTACATTGCAGATAATATTTCTGATTACAATATTATCCCTTGCTCCGGCGATATTAATATTGCTTACTTCATTTACCAGGATAATTATTGTATTTTCCTTTTTAAGAAATGCAATGGGCACACAGCAGATGCCCCCTAACCAAGTCCTGGTCGGACTTGCGCTGTTTTTAACATTTTTTATTATGTCACCTGTTTTTAGTGAAATAAACAGTAAAGCACTTACACCTTATCTGGATAACAAAATTAACTTTACAACTGCCCTTGAAGAAGCAAAAAAACCGCTAAGAAAATTTTTGCTATCAAATACAAGGAAAAAAGATGTACTGATGTTTCTTGAGATATCAAACTATGAAAGACCAAAAACAGCGGATGATATACCCGATCTGGTTTTGATACCTGCTTTTGTTGTAAGTGAATTGCAAACTGCCTTTGAAATGGGATTTTTATTGTTTTTACCGTTTTTGATAATAGATTTTGTCGTGGCAAGTGTCCTTTTGTCGATGGGTATGATGATGTTGCCACCGGTTATGATATCTTTGCCTTTTAAAATTTTACTGTTTGTTCTTGTGGATGGGTGGTCTTTGATAATTGGTTCGATTGTAAAAAGTTTTATGTAAGGAGGGGTTATGTCTCCTGATTTTGTAATAAGCATCACAACAAAAGCTCTTGAAATTTCCCTTTTGGTTGCTGCTCCGATGTTACTGTTTGGCCTTGTGGCAGGTCTTGTAATAAGTATTTTTCAGGCTGTTACTCAGATTCAGGAGATGACTTTGACCTTTATTCCTAAAATTTTGGCAGTAGTAGCAGGACTTATTATATTTTTCCCATGGATGATGGATACCGTTATAAACTTTACGGTAAGTCTTTTTATGAATCTTAATCAATATATAGGAAAATAAAAAAGGGGCTTTATTGCCCCTTTTTTAAGCTGTCGCCATTTGCTTTTTTGTTCTCATCTTTTGCATAATATAAACAATAGCCACAAGAATAGCAGGTACTATAACAAAATAATATTTGTGAGCTTCATCGGTATTTATGTGGAAAAAGTTGGATATAATTGCAGGGCGGTAGAAAAAGATACCTGCAGCTAATAACAGTATGGTATCGAAGATATTGTTTTTAGTAACAAACCAGCCCTGAACAGCGCTTGCAAAAAACATTGCACCACAAGTAGCTATTATAAATATGAATATCCCAAATGTCCATGAAGTAACGCCGTCTAAAATAAGGTCATGGTTAAAAATAAACATAAAAGGTATTATTGCTGTTCTTATATCATACATAAACCCTTGAACACCTGTTTTAATTGGAGGTGAGTCAGCAATAGCAGATGCAGCATATGCAGCCAGACCTACTGGTGGAGTATCATCAGCCAATATTCCAAAGAAAAATACAAACATATGTGCAGCCATAAGTGGGACTATAAACCCATAAGCTGTGCCAAGCTTAACTATCAGTGGCGCAGTGAGGGAAGCCATAACTATATAGTTGGCAGTTGTAGGCAAACCCATACCAAGGAGCAAGCTGGCACAAGCAGTAATGAACAGTAGTATATAGATGTTACCATTGGCTATTGTGTCAACGATTTCATTTATCATACCGCCTATTCCAAGTGACACCATACCCACCACCACTCCTGCAGCTGCAGTAGCAAGGGCAACGCCTACCATACTTTTTGCACCAGTTACAAATCCATCAAACGTAAGTTTTATAGAGTTTTTTATTCCTTCAGAAAAGCTTGATTTGTTCTTAAGGGCATTTTTTATTTCTTGATAAAATATCACCAAAATAAGTAATAAAACTGTCCTGTATGCAGCCATTTGAGGTGTGTGTCTCAATACCACAAGTTCAGTCAAAAGCCAAACTATTGGTATAAGATAATGTACACCTGAAAGGAGTGTTTTAGTAAAATTTGGAAGCTTTGATTTTGGTATTCCTTCTATCCCGAGTTTACATGCCTCAAGGTGCGTAATATACAGTAGTGCAAGATATGATGTAAAAGCCGGAATAATTGCAGCTTTTACTACCTGAATGTACGGTACGTTTACATATTCTGCAATAATAAATGCTGCTGCACCCATAATAGGAGGCATTAACTGTCCATTAGTGCTTGCAGCGACCTCAACCGCGGCTGCCTTTTCAGGAGGGTAACCAACACTTTTCATAAGAGGGATAGTAAATGTTCCGGTAGTAACAACATTTGCAATACTTGAGCCTGATACCATTCCGCTAAGACCGCTTGCTATAACAGCAGCTTTTGCAGGTCCGCCTCTAAAACCTCCAAGAAGAGACACGGCAAGGTCGATAAAATATCTTCCAGCACCAGCTTTGTCAAGCATAGCACCCATAAGTACAAACAAAAATACAATATTTGCTGATACGCCTATTGGAATACCAAAAATACCCTCAGTAGAAAGGGCAATCTGGTTTATATATTTGGTTAAAGATACACTTTTGAATGCAATCAGGTCAGGCATGTTTTCTGCAAAAAAACCGTAAAGTGAAAATACAGTAGCAATTATCGCAAGAGGTGTACCAATTGACCTTCTTGTGGCTTCAAGTGTCAGAGCTATTATTAATAGACCTATTACGATATCTCTTTGAATAGGTATGCCGGCACGTATTGAAAGACCTTCCCAGTCCCAAATCAAGTAAGTTGCACATACAATTCCTGCAATAGCAAAGATATAGTCATGTATGGCAATTTTATTCATTGGTGAAATAGCCTTGCCAAAGCTTGTTTTAGGATATTTGAACATTGGTAAACTTAGATAAGCAAGAGCAAGTGCAAAGGCAAGGTGAATTGATCTGATATATGTACTATTTAATGCCAGCACAGAGGGTAATAGCATTTGAAATATTGTCCACGACAATGCCACAAAATTGATTATATATTTTTCAAATGGTCTTACTTCTCTGAGTTCGCCACTTTCTTCCTTCAAAAAGTCTTCAGCTGATTTTTCAAACTTACTTGCCATATTAATCCCCGTAACTTTTTTATAAAAAACAAAGCTCTCTTAATTTGACATTAAGAGAGCTTTGATATTCTAACTGTTTGTTAATAAATTACTTAACCAACTCAGGGTTGATATATTTAACAAGTCCTGCCTCTTTGTAGTATTTCAAAGCGCCAGGGTGAATAGGAGCTGAAAGACCTTGTAACATGTCTTCTTTTGTTAATACTGAATACGCTGGGTGAAGTTTCTTAAATTCGTCAAAATTTTCAAAAACTTCTTTTGTAAGCGCATATACAATATCATCAGATACATTAGCACTTGTCACAAGTGTTGCTTTAACGCCAATTGAGTTTACAGTGCCAGCGTCAGCATTTGCAGCGTTAGGATAGTTATTCATATCTATTTTACCAACAGCATAATATGGCTTTTCTTTTATAAGCTTTGCAATACCTTCACCTTCGATAGGAACTATATTAACTTTGATTCTTCCTGATGTAGCTTCCTTAATGTTACCATTTGGGTGACCAACTGTATAAAAGAAGCCATCAAGTCTTCCGTCCTGGATAAGGCCTGGTGCTTCAACAGCTTTTACATAAAAAGCCTGTACATCGTTTTCTGTAAGACCAACAGCTTCAAGTACATCTTTGGAGTTTTGAAGCTGACCTGAACCAGGGTTACCAAGGTTTATCTTTTTACCTTTGATATCTTTTATTGACTTAATACCTGCATCTGCAGAAGCTATAAGTGTGATAGCTTCCGGGTGGATAGAAAATACAGCTCTTAAATCTTTTTGTGGTTTGCCTTCCCACTCAGCTATACCGTGATATGCCTGGTATTGTCTGTCAGACTGGGCGATACCAAATTCAAGGTCGCCACTCATAACAGCATTAATGTTGAATACTGAACCACCTGTTGATTCAACAGTAGCTTTGAGTCCGTATTCTTTGGATTTCTGGTTAACCATCTTAGCAATGGCTCCACCGGTTGGGTAGTAAACACCGGTTACACCACCTGTCCCAATAGTTACAAATTTTTTAGCTTGAGCAGGTGCCACAACAAAAAGAAAAGCTGCAAACACTGCCATAAGAGTTAAAAACTTCTTCATATATTTCCTCCTAAATTTTTTGATGCGTATATATAGTATATCAAAATAGATGATGTGTCAACGGTAAGTTAATTAAATTATAGTTAGACGTCTTTATATTTTATTAATAAATAAATGAAAATTGCATTAAGTAAAACTTAACACCTTTAAGGTTAAAAAATAGTTAAAGCCTGGCCAAACTTTTTTAAGCAAGATATGTGTTTTTCCTAACTAAATAAGGCGCGGATACCCTCAGTCCATAGGTACAAAAGCATAGCCTTGATTTTGATAACCAATTATGGAAATGTAGCCGTTTTCTATCACATTTATAATATCATACACTTCATCAGGCTCAATACCTGCAAATTTAAGGGCAATAGTGCATTGCTCAAGTGTTGCATTGTAGTCATTTTTTAGAATATTAAGAATACTATAAATTTTTTCTTTGATACCGATATCATCCTTTTTTATATGCTCATTGTTTTTTGTAACAAAGTTGGAAGCCTTTCCTCGAAATGCCACGACAGCTTTATAATCATTGTATTTTGAAAGACCATCAAGCGTTTCTTTTATAAGAGTGAGCCTTGTAAGAAGTAGTTTTGCATCACCTATGTTAACATCAAATATTACTCTGGACGTTTTTACGTCATTTAATGAAGAAGACCTGTTTTGGGCAAAAGCAGAAATACAGACAACAAGCAAGATGAGTGTAAATATAAAAATTTTTTTCATAAAAATCCCCCTTATGATTTCTTTAAATTATAACTGCCGGGGGAAGAGATTGCAAATAATTATTCAGACTTAACCCTTATTATTTCGCCGATATATAGTTTGTGATAATCTTTTTTAGGGTATAGCTTTTCAATTTCATTGTCTAAAAAATTGTCAGGATTGAAATCGGTAAAATATAGTTTTTTACAGAAAATAGAAAGACTGCACTCTTTATAATAAATAAACTCATCTTCAAAAATCGGTGTCAGTCCTGTTTCTTTTATTTTATTAATATCACGTCCGGATTTTGAGCCACATAAATTTAAAATTTTTCTATACTTGTCTTCGAAAAAAGTTAGCGTGTATTTGTTTGTTTTTTCAATTAATTCGTATGTGTATCTTGTAGGTCTTATGACGATGTAAGTAACATTTTTATGCCACATTACTCCAAAACCGCCCCAACTGGCAGTCATGGGATTTACTATGCCATCCTTGTTTGACGGGGTAATTAGCATCCATTTTTTTCCAATTACTTCAAAGGCATTTTCAGTTATCTCTTCAGGTGTAATATTTTTAAACATTTTGACCTCCAATAAAATTTATTTGAATGTATTTTTTGCTTTTTGCCAGTATCTTTCCAATAATTCAATGGATGCTTCCTCAAATGAGATACCGTTTTTTGCAAGTTCATCTTCGATAAACCGAAATCGGCTTTTGAATTTTTCGTTGGTTTTTTGCAAGGCACTGTCAGCATTGATATTTAGAAACCTTGAAAGGTTTAAGATAGAAAATAGTAAGTCACCCATCTCTTCTTCAATTTCATCAGGACTTTTGTGTTTTATTGCATCTTTAAACTCTTCAAACTCTTCCTCTACCTTTTTAAGACAATCCTCACTGTTTTCCCAATCAAAGCCAACTTTTTTGGCCTTTTCTTGAAGCTTGTAGGCCTTTTGTATAGAAGGCAAGCCTTTGGGGATTCCGTCCAGTATGTATTTTCTGTCCTTTTTTTCCTTACTTTTAATCTTTTCCCAATTAACAAGGACGTCATCTACCGAATCTGTTTTTTCACCTCCAAAAACGTGCGGGTGCCTTCTTATGAGTTTTTCAAAAATTGTTTTCATTACGTCTGTTAGTGTAAAAAGATTATCTTCTGCCGCAATAACCGAATGCATAATTACATGAAGCAGTAAATCTCCAAGCTCTTCCTTGATGTTTTCAATATCTTTATTATCTATTGCTTCCACAAGCTCAAAGGTTTCCTCAATAAGCTGGTCACGTAAGGAATATAGAGTCTGCTCCCTGTCCCAGGGGCAGCCGTCAGGAGCTCTTAATTTTTCAATAATTTTTACAAGCTTGTTAAACTCTTTTTCCATGAGGTCGATTATAGTTTATATTTTAGTTTTGAAAAGAATTTTTTTTATGCTAAGATTTAAAATAAGAAGTTTATTATGAGGTGAATTATGTCGATTAAATTAAAGGTTATTATTGGTGCCATACTTGGAATTATTTTAATAGTCCTTGCTTCGGCTTACTTTGATTATCTCAACCTTGTATCTTCTATTGAGTCGATTCACAAGGAGAAGTATCAGAATATAAAATCTGCAATTGAAAAAACACTGGAAGATGAGTTTCATACACTTGAAATCACTACAAAAATTATTTCGGAGGACTCCCTTGCCAATACACTTTTTAAGACTAGGGACAGGATAGGACTTTATGAGGTAAAAAAAGGTTTATTTAAAGATTTAAAGGAAAATTATGGTGTAAAACAGTTTCAATATCATCTGCCACCGGCACAAACTTTTTTGCGTTTGCACAACCCGGAAAAATTTGGCGACGATTTAAGTGGCTTCAGAAAGACAGTTGTGGAATGTAACAAAACAAAGAAAAAGGTTGTAGGGGTGGAAGTTGGAGTAGCAGGGCTTGGCCTAAGAGTTGTTTACCCTGTATTTTTAAATGGGGAGCATATAGGAAGCGTTGAGCTTGGAGGCTCTTATCTTTATATAATGAATGGTATAAAAGAGATGTATGATGTTAATTTTGCTGTAGGGATAAAAGAGTCTGTTTTTGCAAGAGCAGGGAAAACCTCTCTAAAAGAGGGAGAGGTCAAAAGAGGTGAGTTTGTTTATTATGAAATGTCTGAAGGGATGAAAAATTTGATTTCAAAAGTGGATAGCAGCACCAAAAAAATAGGGAACATTCACTTTTTCAGATTTCCTATCAAAGATTATTCCGGGGAAGAAATTGGTCAGATATTACTTTCCCATGACTTTAGTAAAGAAATAGATATGCATAAGTCGGCACTTTATAAGAAGATGATGGTTATAGTAATCATAGGTATATTAATTGTGGCAGGGCTTGTTTTTCTTTTAACATTTGCCTTGAAACCGCTAAGTAAAATTACAAATATGTTGAAAAATATTTCAGAAGGTGAAGGGGATTTATCTCAAAGAATAGAGGTTAAATCCAAAGATGAAATAGCAGATCTGTCAAATTATTTTAATAAATTTATAGAAAATCTTGAAAATGACTTTTTGGATACAATGTATAAAATTTCAAACTCAATTGAAAAGAGTAACAGTCTGTATCACTCTCTTGTAAAAGTAAGTGATGTGGCTGAAAAAACGGGGGATATGGCAAACCAGGTAGCTACAGCCAGTGAAGAGATGAGCTCTACAATTATGGAGATTGCAAGAAGCGCTCAGGATTCGGCTAGCAAGGCACAGCAAACTGTTGAAGTGGCACAAAAAGGTGGAGAAATTATTGATCAGGTTGCAAGTTACGCCGAATCCACAAAAGTCACTATTACAAATCTTAAAAATTCCATTGCTCAGTTAACGGACGATGCTAAGAAGATTGGCAATATTATTAACGTAATCAATGATATAGCAGACCAGACAAATCTTTTGGCTCTTAATGCTGCAATAGAAGCGGCACGTGCAGGTGAGCACGGCAGAGGGTTTGCCGTGGTGGCTGATGAGGTGAGAAAATTAGCCGAAAAAACTCAACAGTCTACCAAAGAGATTGAAACAATGATTAAGCAGATTCAGGTTAATGTAAAAGAGTCTTACAATAATGCGGAAAATGTAGTTGAAGCGGTGGATAAGCAGACTTTACTTTCCCAAAATACGAAGGACAATTTTGGCGAGATTTTGGATGCTATTGACGAGCTAAATTCTTTGATATTAGGTATTTCTTCAGCTGTAGAGGAGCAGTCTTCAGCTACTGAAGAGATTGCTCAAAGTGTAGTAAGTGTATCTGAAATGGGTGAGATATCTAAATCCGAAGTGGCAGTGCTTCAGAAGGATATAGATACTTTTATTAATGAATTGTCTGTAGCAATTGAAAACTTTTACAAATTTAAATTTTCTAAAAAAGGGAGCATCTTTGTTAAAGCAAAATTTGATCATATTAAATTTATGAACAGAATATTTGACTGTCTGATTAACGGTAGATGCAATTTTAATGTAGTAGACCATAAAAACTGTAACTTTGGTAAGTTTTATTACTCCCCTGACGGTCAATATTTTAAAGTCGATTCAGAGTTTAATGCCATAGAGCATCCACATGTTGATGTGCATAAGATTGGAATGGAGATTACAAATTTGATTAAGCAGGGTAGAGTAGATGATGCAAGAAAAATGATTGAGGATATGCTTTCTGATACTGAAAAGGTTGTGACTTATTTAGACCAATTAATGGAGAAGTATAAATAACTGTAATTTTGAAATCTTTTGAAGTATTGGTGTTTTGATTCCTATTGCTTCAGTTGGAGTCAGGTGATGTTAAAAATATTGAGACAAAGTAGTTTTTTTAAAGGCTGCTTTGCCTTTTTTATTATGTTATTTAAGTTGAATAGTTTTAAAAAAGCTGTAATAATATTGTAAAATATGCATATATAAAGGGACGTATGGAAAATTCGTTGTACTGTATTTTTTATAAGACTATTGATTTTTCAGGTGGCAATTTTTCTATTGTTACCACAAAAGAGATTAGCAACACAGAAGGTGCATTATTTCAAAAATTAAAATCCGAATCTGAAAAACTTATCATTTTAAATTTTAAAGCATTAGTTGACAAAGATACGGATTCTATAACAAGGCAGGTGTGTGTTTTTGAAAAAGATTTTTCCGGTATTGAGTTTCTGGTAAATATACATGTTATAAACAGGACACCTGAAAAACTCTATCTTTGCGAAGTATATATTGAAAATACTATTTATTTGAAAGAGGTTTTTGAGCATTTGATTCATAGCCGGATAATCAGTTTTGTAATCTATAACTTTGATAATATTCTGTTTGCTGATAAAGGTTTTACCTGTTTAACGGAATACAGTGAAGATGAACTCAAAAATATGGATTTTTCATCTTTTTTTAATGAGTCTTTTAAAGAGGTTATAAAGAATATTTCAGACAAACGAAGCAAAGGCTTTAACATAAATCAGGAGTTTCACCATTTGCCGATTTATACAAAGAGCGGCTATTTTAAGTATGTAAATGCCTATGATACCACAATTTCATATTTAGGTCAAAATGTCGGCTGTATGTTTATTGTGGATGTTTCCGAAGAGGTTTCAAGTAAAGACTTATACAGTATTTTGTATAATTTAAACTCGCTAATAAGAAAACGAATTGTTAGTCTTGAAGAATTTTTTAATTTTTTGTGCAGTGAGATTGTAAAGGATAAAAATATCAGTTTTGCATGGGTTGGGAAAATTTATAAGAGAAAAAGGCCTAAAATAATTGCAAAGGCAGGCTATGAGGAAGGTTATCTGGACTATTTTATGTCAGTTTTAAGCTCTGATAAATATGATATTGGACCCACATTTTCATCGGTGAAAGAGAATAAAATAGTGATAAATCAAGACACAAAAAGCAATCCGAATATTTTGCCGTGGCAAGAGGAGATGCTGAAAAGAAACTACCATTCTTCATGTGCAATCCCCATAAAATATAAAAATGAATATTTTGTTTTAAATCTTTATTAAAATAAACAGTATTTCTTTAATGAAACACTTATGGACACATTAATTGCACTGCAAGAATCAATTGCCGGTCAGGTAAACAATCTAAATGAGATCGGTTTTAAGAATATTTTGTTGAGTACTGTTGAAAATACGTATGATTGGGTAATGATTACGGATAAAAACGGTATAATCGAATATGTCAACGATGCAGTGGTAACAATTAGCGGATTTTCCAGAAAGGAGATAATAGGGAAAACTCCGAGGATATTCAAATCAGGGCTTTATGATAAAAGCTTTTATGAAAATTTATGGAAAAAGATTACCAACGGAGAGATTTATAAAGGGGCTGTAACCAATAAAAGAAAAGATGGCAGTTATTTTCAGGTGGATAATACAATTGTTCCTGTTGCTCAAAATGGGAAAATAATAAAATTTGTATCCATTGCCAAAGATATTACAAAAGAAGCTTATCTTGAAGAGGAGGTATTCAAATTTAAATATACCGATTTGCTAACTGGAGTTTTAAACAGGGAAGGATTTATTGAAAATGTCAACAAACAGCTTGAGGATTTTTACAAGTCAAAAGAAACAGCAATTGTAGTTGTTTTTGATATATATGGATTTGCGATGCTAAATGAACGATACGGCTTTGAAAAGTGCAATGAAATTTTGAAAAAGGTATCTAAGGAGCTTGTAGGTAACTTTTATAGAAAAGATTTGGTGGCAAGGGTCGGAAGTGATAGTTTTGGAATATTCTTGCGACTTGATAGTGATGAAAATTTGCTCAAAGTTATCGATAAATTTTTAAATTTTTTTAAAAGGCCGGTTTTTGTGGATAAAGATAAGCTTTTGATTGATATAAATATTGGGGTTTCAGTATGGGATGGTGGAATAGGCGCTACCGATTTGCTTGCAAGGGCAGAGGCAGCCTTAAATCTCTCAAAAACGGAAGGGGCAAACTGTGTTAGAGTATATAATGAAAAAATAAACAAAAATGTTATGGAATATTTTGATAAAGTGGGGTTAATCGAAGAAAGTCTTGAAAAAGAGTTTTTTGTATTTCACCTTCAGCCTATTGTTTCTTCAGCTACCCTAAAAATTGAATCTTTTGAAGCTCTTGTGAGAATCAATCACCCTGAAAGGGGACTGATATATCCTGATTTTTTTATAAATATAATAGAGAAAACTAAGCTTTTGGAAAAATTTGAATTGTTGCTTTTTAAAAAAATTGTGGAATATTTGCAAACAGTCCACTTACATTTAAATAAATACCTGAAAATATCTGTAAATATTAGCGCCAATTCGGTATCTTCAGGAAAAATACTCGAATGTGCAGATATAGTCCCTCTTAATCTCAGACAGTTTATAAATCTTGAAATTACTGAAAGGGTATTTTTAAAGGATAGTGGAAAAGTAATAGATATCATCGATAGGCTAAAGAAACTTAATTTTATGGTGGAGATAGATGACTTTGGTACAGGATATTCAAGCCTTGGAATGATTGAGCAGGTATCTTTTGACATACTCAAGATAGATATATCGTTTGTGAGAAAAATGCTTGAGGATGAAAAAGTAATGGGTATTGTAAAAACTATCGTATCTCTCGGTAAAAATCTCGGCCTTCAAACTATAGCAGAGGGTGTTGAGACTAAAGAGCAGGCTGAAATATTAAAATCAATAGGCTGTGACTTTCTGCAGGGTTATTTCTTTTCAAAACCTATCCCCCTTGAAAATGCAATAGATATCTTCAAAAATCAGCCGCATTTTCATTTGAGTTGATAAATAGCCTTCTTTTAAATTTGTCAGAGAATAGACAACGGCTAATTTGTGCGGAATATTTAGAGGGCAGAATCTCTGGACATTTTATGTAAGTGTGTTATCATATTGTTATAGCAAGTTAAATTTTATGTGCAGGGGTTGTTCTGTTTAAAATTAAGGGGGTAGATATGAATAGAAAAATCTTGATCACCGGGGCAAGCAGGGGGATAGGATTTGAGCTTGCCAAAATTTTACTAAAAAAAGGGGATACTGTTATCCTTGCGTCAAGAAGTATCGAAAACAGTAAAAATCTTGATGAATTGAAAAAAATATCTGACAGTTTTTTTGCAATTAACTGCGATGTATCAAAATCTGATGAAATAGACAGACTTTACAATTTTACAAAGGAAAATGTTGGCAGTATTGATATCCTGGTGAATAATGCAGGGCGAGGAATCTATGCGCCGGTTGGTACTGAGACTGCGCAGTCGATAAAAGAGATTATTGACCTGAATGTGTTTGGACTGATTTATCTTACAAATAAATTTGCAAAAGATATGGTGGAAAACAAGGGAACTATTGTCAATATTGCCTCCGTTGCCGGTAGAAAGGGGTTTGCAGGGCTTTCCACGTATTGCGCCACAAAATGGGCTGTGGTGGGATTTTCTGAAAGTATCAGGGATGAGCTTTGTTCAAAAGGGGTAAGGGTCATTACAATTGAACCTGGTCTTGTGGATACTGAATGGGGTGAAAATCTGCCTGAAGCATTTATAAAATATAAAGAGTCGGTAGATATGTTAAAACCTGAAGACATCGCAAATCTGATAGATTATGCCCTTGATGCACCAAAGAATGTTTCGTTGAATGAAGTGCTTGTAAGGCCTACAAATCAGCCAAGATAAAAATGACTCATGAATTTTTGATAGATATTTTTAAAAGTGCTGTTGATGCTGTTGACCCATATAATCTTATTTTGCGAAAATTAAACATTAAAAACGGTATCTTAAAACTTTTTGATGAAAATGAAAGTTTTGAGCTGGATTTGAATAATTTTGATAAAATTATTGTTATCGGTATCGGGAAGGCAAGTGCCAAAATGGCGCTTGGCGTGGAAAATGTATTTAAAGGTTACGATTTTGAAGGGCTTGTGGTTACAAAATATGGTCATACCGAGAAATTGACAAAATTTGAAGTTTTACAGGCAGGTCATCCGGTCCCGGATGAAAACAGTATCAGAGGTGCAGAAAAAATCATAAATCTCTTAAAAAATGTAAACGATAAAACATTTGTCCTGACACTTGTTTCCGGTGGGGGCTCTGCCCTTGTCTCTGCTCCCCGTGAAGGTTTCACACTGGCAGATAAGCAGGATATTACAGGAAAACTTCTTGAAAGAGGGGCTGATATCGGGGAAATCAATTGTGTGAGAAAGCATCTTTCAAGGATGAAAGGTGGCGGCTATCTAAAATTGTTGAAAGATTCATTCAGTCTTAATTTAATACTTTCTGATGTAATCGGTGACAGACTTGACACAATTGCAAGCGGACTTACATATTTTGACAGCACGACTTTTCATGATGCCCTAAAAATTTGCGTGAAATATAACATTGAGGGTAAAGTAAAAGAATATTTTAAAAAAGGCGCTCTGGGGGGTGCAGAAGAGACTTTGAAAGAAAAAGATATAAAGAGCAGCAGATTTAAGAATGTTATAATCGGGTCAAACTACCACGCACTTCTTGGTGCAAAAAAGAAGGCTAAGCAACTTGGGCTTAGTCCGCTCATTCTTACAGACGAACTTTTTGGAGAGGCAAGAGAGGTGGCAAAAGTGTTATTGTCTTTTGCAAGGGGATTTAAAAAGTATCACAAAGGATATGACTGCCTGATATCTGGCGGTGAGACAACGGTTACAATAAAGGGGAGCGGAAAAGGTGGAAGAAATCAGGAGATGGCTCTTGCCTTTTTAAGTGAGCTTACAAAAAATGATGAAGGTATTTATTTTTTGTCGGCCGGCACAGATGGCAATGATGGACCGACTGATGCAGCGGGAGCTATGGCAAGCTATGAAATATTAAAAAGGGCTTATGAAGTTGGGCTTAATCCTGATGATTTTCTACAAAACAATGATTCTTATCGTTTTTTTGAGCAGGTAAAGGCCCTTGTAAAAACTGGTCCTACAAATACCAATGTTTGCGATGTGCAAATAGTATTGTTAAAATAGTGTGACTTAAAATGAGTATTAAAAAGCTATTGTTTTTTATAATTTTTTTACTGACTATTTTTTTGCTTTATATATTTGGCCTTGATTACGCTTTTGGTAAATACAGGCAATATCTTTTTTCTTTAATAAAGATTCCTGATATCAAAACACTTAATGATTCAAAGACAATTACACTAAAAATATATTCTAAAGACAATAATATAATTTTTGAAAAATATATGTCATATGGCGACACTATCAGTGTGGAGGAAGATTTTAAAGAGTTTGATGTATTTTATGAGAGATATGTTGAAATGAAGGGGGAAGACCCGATTAAAAGCAAGTTGTGGGGAGATTTTTATGGGCAGCTTAAAGGAATATATTTTGAATACTTTTTTAAAGATGCGCTGAAAAATGAATTTTATAAAAGACTTAATGAAAAGTACAAGCCGTCTGAGCTTTATGAAGCTATATTTAACAATTTTGTTTTTTCAAACGGGATAAAAGGGGTAAATGGATATTCATTGTATCTATTTTCCAAAAAGTTTTCTGAGCTGCATTTCAAAGAAAAGGTTTTTTTGGCTCTTGCAGCCCTTGAAAATATAAATGACCCAGAAGACTCTTACGGTAAAATTTTTGATGATTCTTCTCTTATAAGCAGAAGTGGCAGGAAAATTTTTATTAATCACCCTCAGACACTTGTGAAATATCCTGACTACCTTGATGGTGTTTTCGGAGAATTAGATGATTTGGACTTAAATTTTAAGGAAAAAAGCTATGAAATATTTACAAATCTTGATGAGAAAAAATATGCCGATTTTACTAGGTTGTTAAGAGACTCTCTCAAAGGTTTTAAAGGGGTAGAGGCATCTTTAGTGCTTATTGATTATCAAAACAAAAAGACAGTTTTGACAATAGGGACAATCAACGATGATTATGGTAGAAACAGAGCACTTAAGGTAAAAAGAGAGGTTGGCTCAATTTTTAAGCCGGTTACCTATTTAACTGCATTTCAGAGAGGTATAAGACCTTCTTTTGTACTTGAAGATAAGCCATACGAATTTAAAGAGGGGAATTTTATTTACAGACCAAAAAATTACAAAGATTTTTATATGGGAAAAACCAATATAAGAAACGGACTGATTTACTCACTTAATAACCTTACAATAAAACTGGCAGAAAAAGCCGGATTGAACAATGTAGCATACATGGCAAACAGAATAGGATTTAAAGATATCAAACCCTTTTATGCCATGCCACTTGGGTCAATACCTCAGACACCTTTTGATGTTGCTTATGCGTACTCTACTCTCGCAAATTATGGAAAAAAATGCGAGATGAAATTTATCGATAGTGTAGTTGCAGATGATGGCTCTGTTGTTCAGCCAAATAACGAATGCAAAAGGGTAGCCGACGAAAAAAGTGTATATCAGACCCTTTACCTTATGAAGAAAGTTGTAAGCAGTGGCACTGCAAGAGGGAAAGGCCTTATTAAAGGTACTGCTGGCAAAACAGGTACAACAAATGACAGTAAAGATGTCTGGTTTGCGGCAATTTTCCCACCGTATGTTGCTGTGTTATGGGTTGGGTACGATAACTTTAAATCGTTAGGGGATGATGCTTCCGGAGGTAAAATAGCAGCACCAATTATGGCAGAAATAGAACGTAAATTGCTGCCGGGTGTGACCAATATTCAGTTTAAAGTCCCAGAAGGTATACGTATGGTCAAAGTGGTAAAAGGTGAAGATAAACTGTTTGATTCAGGGTGTGGCTCATTTTATTATGAAATGCTCAATAAAAACAATCTGCCGGATGTATGCATAGCTGATAGTCTAAATGTTGCCACAAAAGAAGATTAGTAAGCCAAAAGGTATTTTCAAATCAATACATTTTTAAAATTATTGTACTTAGCAATAACCTCATTGTGAAGAGATTTGCTGATATATTGTATCTCGTCTATGTTTTCTTTAAGGATATCTAAAATATTACAATCTATTTTTCCATTTTTTGCAAAAGTTTCAAGAATAGATAAGGTTTTATCTATTTTCATCCCTTTTCTGTATGGTCTATCTTCGGTAAGGGCTGTAAAAATATCAGCAATAGTCATCAATCTGCATCCTGTGGTAAGCCTGTTTGCTTTTAAATGGAATGGATATCCCGTGCCGTCAAGGTATTCATGATGAAAGGCTGCCATATATTTAAGATCATCAAAGATTTCCAGTGAAGTGAGTATATAGTAAGTATAATAAGTATGTTTACGCATTTCCGCCATTTCATCAATAGTTAATGGACCATTTTTGTTTATTATGTAAGGGTCGATTCCAAGCTTTCCAATATCGTGAAGATAGCCTGCAACTTCCACTTCTTTTTGTTTTTGTTCATCAAATCCGCAATATTTTGAAAGAGTGGCTGCGGTGTTTGCTACCCTAACAGAATGGGTTGCGGTAAATGAACACCTGAAGTCTATCAATTGCCCGATAAATTTTGTAAATTCCATGATGTTTTCTATATTAAGATCATAGATGTCGTATTGTATATATTTTCTTAAAATTTTGTCTTTGTCGGGCATATCAAGTTCAAGCCAGAAATACTCTTTGTCTTTGAATTTGAGAAATGCTTCCACATGTTCGGGCTTAAACATTTTGCCGGATTCCGAAGAAATAATGTCACAGATTTTATCCTTCTGGTAATAAGAAGCTTTATTCCTGTCAAGCAAGATATCAATCCTGTCAGCAAGAAAAATTATTAAGGGCTCATCTTTTATGTCAGGATAGTCTTTATATTTAAAGTGGTGTTTCTCTATTATATCTGATAGTTCTTGAAAAAATGATACCTCTTTTAATAAATATGAGCCGATTTTTGAGTGGGATAATTTGCTATCATCTCCAATATCAAATGTTGATAAGTTTTTGACTTCACTTGTTACCATTAACCCTATGTCATGAAGAAGGGCAGCTAATGTTGTATTCTTGATTCTGCTCAGATTAAGACCATATTCAGCAGCAATGGCCGTGGCAATATAAGCAACCCTATGATGGTGCTGGGTCAGATTTTTATTCACAAAATCTACGATTTTGGAAAGATTGTATGCAAGATCGAAAGATGAAATAAGAAAAGAACCACTCAGGAAGTTGAAACTTTCAATTATATTAGTTCTAAAAAAATCCATACTTTATGGTATCATAATATTTTGAAAATTTCAAAAAAATAGTGAATGATAAATTAAAAAAATTGACTTGAATAAAATAATAATTTAGAATATTTCAAGTATGAGATTGATAAATATATGTTTTCATCATACAACAGAAGATATAACAGTATGGCATGATTTTGCAAAATACCTTTCTGAAAAGTTAAATGAAGAGTTTTCTGTTGTTTCTTATAAATCTCTTCGTGAAGAGCAAGAAGCGCTCTTAAATGAAGAATATGATTTAGCTTTTCAAAACCCTGAGACAGCCCAATTACTTTTTTCAAAAGGGTATAAGCCCATCGGAAGGCTTAATGAGCAGTGGGATACTGTATGTTATTTCTCAAAAAAAGACCTGGTTAGAGATAAAAACTTTTATAGGGTCGGAATAGTACCTCTTCGAGTTATTTATTCGACACTTATTGAGCTGGAGCAAATAGGATTTAATATTAACCAGATAGATTTTATGATTTATAAAAATTTAGAGGATATCAAAAGTGCTGTTATTTCCGGTGAAATAGACATTGGAATTACTAGGAAGGACAGTTATATTAAATTTTCTGAAGAGGAAAAGTCACAGCTTCAAATTATTTATGAATTTGGAATGGGTATTTTTCACTCTTTTATGGCAAAAGAGTCTGATCCAGAATTTTTGGAAAAAACTAAAAATGTATTACACACAATGCATCTAAATGATTCTGGACTTAGTATATTAAAAAGGCTTGGTTCTGATAAGGTAGTGGATATTGGGTATGAGTTTGGTTTTTTGGAGCGATTAAATTCACTTGGTAACAAAATATTTGAATATCGAGATTATAAAAGCATTTTTAATGCTGTCGAAAAGGTTACAAATGTAGGTATTGTTATCTTTAGAGAAAAAGTTGAATACGCAAATGATTATGTTAAAAACATTACAGAGTATTTTGAGGATTTAATAGGGGTTGATGTCGTCAAATTGCTGGCACCGTCTCAAAGAGAGGAAAGCCGTGAGTTCATAAGAAGATGCATTGAAGGTGAATTTTTCGATATCAAATATGATAGTTTAACTAAGTAAACGACAGAAGTCGCCCACTTCTATAAGTGGGCGATGAATGTTGCTTGACAATTCTTTCCTTTGTGATATAATCAGTATTAAAGGAAGGAGTTGAGCAATATCAATGAAATTAGACAATAATAATCATTCAGTATTCTTGTTGTATTATCATCTTGTTTTGGTAACTAAATATAGAAGAAAAGTTATTGATGATAATATATCGAATAGACTAAAAGAAATATTTGAAAAGATACAAGGTAATTATAATATTACATTACAAGAGTGGAATCATGATAAAGACCATGTTCATATATTATTCAAAGCACATCCAAATAGTGAATTATCTAAATTTATAAACGCATATAAAAGTGCTTCATCAAGAATAATAAAAAAAGAATATCCAGAAATAAAAAAACAACTCTGGAAAGAATATTTTTGGTCAAGAAGTTATTGTTTGCTTACAACTGGTGGTGCACCAATTGAAGTAATTAGAAAATATATAGAAACACAAGGAAAGGAGGTGTAACTTTGCTAAAAGCATATAAATACAGGATATATCCAACAAAAGAACAAGAAGAATATTTTTCTAAAGTATTTGGCTGTGTAAGATTTATTTACAATAAAATGCTTGCAGATAAAATAGAATATTACAAACAGACAGGAGAAATGCTTAAAACTACACCTGCAAAGTATAAGAAAGAGTATCCTTTTCTAAAGGAAGTAGATAGCCTTGCCCTTGCTAATGCACAGCTTAATTTAGAGAAAGCATATAAAAACTTTTTTAGAGATAAGAAAATAGGTTTTCCAAAGTTCAAGAAAAAGAAAGGTTACCAGTCTTACACTACAAATAATCAAAATGGAACGGTAACACTTGAAGGTGGTTATCTAAAAATTCCAAAGTTAAAGACAAAAATAAAAATAAAACAACACAGACAATTTGAAGGAAAAATCAAATCCGTAACCATATCAAAAACGCCAACAGGTAAATATTATGTTTCTATACTTGTAGAAGAAGAAATTAAAGAATTACCTAAAATAGATAGAAAAGTAGGCATAGATTTAGGCATTAAAGAATTTGCTATTTTATCTGATGGAACAAAGGTAGAAAATCCAAAATGGTTAAGAAAAACAGAAAAAAGAATTAAAATTATACAAAAATCATTATCAAGAAAGCAAAAGCAAAGTAAAAACTATGAAAGAACAAGACAAAAGCTTGCTAAACTACACGAAAAAATAGCAAATCAAAGGAAAGATTTTTTACACAAACTATCCTCTAAAATTATTCACGAAAACCAAGTGATAGTTTTGGAGGATTTGAAAGTAAAGAATATGCATCAAAACCACAGATTAGCAAAAGCAATAACAGAAGTATCATGGGCAGAATTTAGAAGGATGTTAGAATACAAATCAAAATGGTATGACAGAGAAATAATAATAGCACCACAAAATTATGCATCAAGTCAAATATGTAGTGAATGTGGATATAAAAATTCTGATGTAAAGAATTTAGCATTGAGAGAATGGAAATGTCCAAAGTGTGGTGCAGTTCATGATAGAGATATAAATGCAAGTAAGAATTTGCTAAAATTAGCCATGTAAATGGTATATTTGGGGATGGAACAGCCCTTTGAGCGTGGGATAACTTGCTCCGTTGGGAGTATTGACCACGAAGCCACCACTTCTATAAGTGGGGGTAGTTCACTATACTGCTGTGAAGAAATAAAGAGGTAGAAAATATGGAAAATAGAAAATTCTATCATGAGCTAAACTGGTTATGGAGAGGAATCAAGTTAACAATAGGTCAAAAAACTGTCATTTCTTTCTTTTTTGTACTTATGATACCGGTAGCGGGTATGTATTATTTTTTAAACGTTTCATTTAAAGACTATTTTACTAAAGAGTACGTAAATGAGGTTGGTAACCAGATAAATTCTATACACAGAATATTTGAAAGTGAATTACTTTATCCTGGGCATATTTTTGAGTTTTTAGTAAAAAATCCTACTTTTCTGGAATTGGTAAAAAAAGATGACCCGATACTTTCTGCTAGGCTTTCTATGGTTTCAAGTGAGGTGGAAGGGGTTAATATATCTTTTATCTACAATTATCTATCAAAAGAAACAATTACATCAAATAATAAAAATTTTAACTTTGAAAGAATGTTTAACGACCTGGAGACTCAAACTTTATCTAACTCTTTTTCGAAAAGTTATGAAATTATCCCATTTGACAAATCTATATTTAGTGAAGAAGAGCTTATAAGGCTTGGAAATATATCAGATAATGAGCTTGTGGTTTTTCTTGCCATTTTACCATTTACTATTGAAGGTAAAAAATATCTAATTGGTAATTTGACTGTTTTAAATAACAATAGAAACTTAATGGATAAACTCTACAATACTTTTACATACAACACAGCACTTTTTAGTGCTTTAAGCTTTAGCAATAAAATTGTTGCAACGAATTCAACTCCCAAAAATATTTTCTTTTTAAATCTAAACCTTCCTGTAGAATTTATAAATGAGCTTAATACGGGTAAAATAGTAAAAGGTATTTATAATATTGATAATGAACCTATTGCTATAGCTTCAATTCCCTTGAAGTCTTTATCTGAAAAAGTGATTGGAGGATTAAGTATTGCATCAAATATGAATAAACTGAACATTCTAATTTTTGAATTCAATAAAATAATAAAAATTGTTATATTTTTCAGCAGTATAATAATTATTTTTATAGGCGCAGTGGTTTATAATGATACTAAAAGACCTATCTGGGGAATTAAAAAAGCGCTTCAAGAAATCAGGAATAAAAATTTCGATGTAAAACTCAATTACAAAACTTTTGATGACTTCGAAGATATTGCAAATAGTATTAATGACATGGCAATCAGTCTTAATCAATACACCACAACTCTTAACAGGTTTAACCAACTAAACCAAATTATTACTTCTACATTAAGTGTTGATGAAGTTTTAAGTACAGCAACAAACAAAATATTAGAATATACATCTTCACAACTTGCGGTTGTCTACCTTTATAATCGTGACAAGGACATACTGGAACCTTATTTTGTAAAAAATGCCGATAAGTCCTCATTAAAGGATGTAAAAATGGGGGATGGAATTGTGGGAGAGGTAGCAAAAACAAAAACATATTTTTGTATTACTGATATCACCCCGGATAACTTCCTTTTGGATACAGGGATTTTAAATATAAAGCCAAAAGAAATTGCAGCATTTCCTATTGCTATTAAAGATAGTCTGTTAGGGGTAATGGTTGTAGGTTCGATTAAACTGCATAGCAAAGAGGATCTTGATTTAGTAAATAACCTGCTGACTCAAGTTGCAATTGTCGTGGATAACTGTATAACACACTCAAAAATAACTGAGCTTTCCATTAAGGATGAGCTTACAAATATTTACAACAGAAGGTATTTATTGCAATCTCTTGAGACAGAGATTTTAAAGTCAAAAAGATTAAAATCACCACTATCTATTGGAATTTTTGATATCGATAACTTTAAAAAAATCAATGATACATATGGTCACCCTACCGGAGATATTGTCTTGAAAAAATTTGCGGATATCATAAACACACATAAAAGGTCTTATGATATATTTGGCAGGTTTGGTGGTGAAGAATTTCTTTTAATTTTACCTGGTACAGGGGATGATGAAATATTTGTTGTTTTAGACAGGTTAAGGAAATTTATAGAAAAAGATTTAGTAAAATTTGTAGGATTTAGTGTTACCTGTAGTATAGGTGGTGCAAGTATTAAGGATTTTTCAAAATGCAATATTGAGTCATTAATAATAAAAGCTGACGAAAATTTATATAAAGCAAAAGAAACAGGTAAAAACAAAGTTATTGTATCTTAAATATCGGTCTGCCTTTTTACAAGCAGACTTATTGTTTAAAACAGGCTGTAATTAGCGATAAAATAAATGCCTGTCCTTTTTAAAAGAAATAAGCCCTGCGCAGGGCAGGGTAAGAGTATAAAATATACTTTTGCTTTAAAAAAATATTGTAAATAAAAAAAAGATATATAAAAAGCGTATATCATATAATTATTAAATAGGAGTGATTAGTTATGGAAAATGTTTATTTATTTAGAGTTGTTCAAAATAGGTACTTTGACTACCCAAAAATTAGAGGAATGCCCACTATAGAAATTTCAATACCAGAAAATTATTCCTTATCTGAGCTAGCTGATATTATATTGGAAGCATTTGGATTTACGCGAGATCATCTTATAGGATTTTATGATAATTGGAAAAGCTATACAAATTCTAACGAAATTTACGAAGAAAGAGATTTTGATTTTTTCCCAAACAATAGTAAAGGTTTAAAGGCAAAGATAAAAAAAGTCTTTAATGAGCCAAATAAAAGGATGTTAATGATATTTGATTATGGTGACATGTGGCATTTTTTAATAGATTTTAAAGGTATAAAAAAGGTAAGTACTGTTGAGAATAAACAAATAGTCGTAAGTAGGAAGGGTAATCCATTTTCTCAATATTCAGATTATGATGAGGGCTATGAAGACTAAGAAGGTAAATTTTATTTAAAGATATTCCTGTTTTTTGATAAACTAATGATTCTATGATATGCTTTTGTAGATGATTTACTCAGTCTTAGTATAAGAGCCAATTTGTAAAATATTTTTACTTCTTTTTAAAGCTTAATAAAATTGTGTGATGCCAAATTGGCAAACAACTTGAAAAAAATATATTTATAGCTATATTTGTCTTCTGTTTAAAAAGAAGAGGTGTTTAAATGTTTAAAGGGACTACCGTACTTGCGGTAAAACGTGATGGTAAAGTGGCAATTGGGGCTGACGGACAGGTGACTTTCGGGCATACAGTGCTTAAACCAAATGCCAAGAAGATTAGAAAACTGATGAATGGTAGTATCATATGTGGATTTGCCGGGTCAACTGCTGACGCATTTACGCTTATGGAGAGATTTGAAAAGAAATTGGAGCAATATTCAGGTCAGCTTTTGCGTGCTGCTGTTGAGTTGGCAAAAGATTGGAGGACTGACAAATACTTAAGAAATTTAGAGGCGATGATGATAGTAGCTGATAAGGATAATTTGTATCTTTTAACAGGTAACGGGGATGTGTTAGAACCTGTTAATGGAATAGCTGCTATCGGCTCAGGGGGGCCATATGCTCACGCTGCTGCACTTGCTTTGGTCGAAAATACTGATTTAGACTCAAAGAGCATTGTGGAAAAAGCATTAACAATTGCCGGGAATATTTGTATTTACACAAATACTCAACTTACAATAGAGGTGATAGAGTAATGGAACTTTCAATGGAAAATTTAACTCCCAAACAGATTGTAAATATTTTGGATAAATACATTGTAGGTCAAAAAAATGCCAAAAAGGCCGTAGCAGTTGCTTTGAGAAACAGATATCGTAGGATGAAATTACCTAAAAGTTTACAAGAAGAGATTTCTCCTAAAAATATAATTATGATTGGGCCTACAGGTGTGGGGAAAACAGAGATAGCAAGAAGGTTGGCAAAACTTACAAAATCCCCATTTTTAAAGGTTGAAGCGAGCAAATTTACCGAAGTGGGGTATGTGGGCAGAGATGTGGAGTCGATGATAAGGGACCTGGTTGAAATCTCTGTCAATATGGTAAAACAGGAGATGAGGCAAAGGGTTCAGCAAAAGGCTGAGAAACTTGCCCAGGAAAGGTTGCTTGATATCTTGCTTCCAAGACCGACAGGTTTTGCCGAGGATAAAAATGAGTCTGAAACAAGGGAAAAGTTCAGAAAAATGCTTGAAATAGGGACTCTTGACGATAGGGAAGTTGAAATTGATGTGGATGAATTGGGCCCTCAAATTGAGGTGCTGACAAATGTTGGTATGGAAGATTTTGGCTCAAGTTTGCAGGAGATGTTCAAAAATCTTGTTCCGAAAAAGAAGAAAAGAAGAAAGATGAAAGTAAAAGAGGCTAAGTCAATCCTCGAGCAACAGGAAGCAAACAGACTAATAGATATGGATGAGGTGAAAAGTGAGGCTCTTAAAAGGGCTGAACATTCCGGTATAATTTTCCTTGATGAGATTGATAAAATCTGCTCAAGGGAGTCAGGCAGTCGCGGTCCCGATGTTTCCCGTGAAGGGGTACAGAGAGATTTACTGCCTATTATAGAAGGCTCCACCGTTATGACAAAATATGGAATGGTGAAGACTGACCATATTCTTTTTATTGCTGCAGGTGCGTTTCATGTATCGAAACCGTCTGACTTAATACCCGAGCTGCAGGGGAGATTTCCTATAAGAGTAGAGCTGGATAGTTTGAGCAAGGAAGACTTTATAAGGATTTTAATGGAGCCTGAAAATTCCCTTACAAAGCAATATACAGAGCTATTAAAAGCCGATGAAATACAGGTGCAGTTTACCGACGATGGTATCGAGGAGATGGCTTCAATTGCTGCTGAAGTAAATAAAACAAATGAAAATATTGGAGCAAGAAGACTCCATACTATTATTGAAAGGGTCTTAGAAGAGATTTCATTTGAAGCTCCTGACACTGATGAAAAAATTGTGGTGGTAAACAGGCAGTATGTCAGGGATAAGTTGAAAGGGATTGTAGAAAACCAGGATCTGAGCAGATATATTCTGTAATGTTAAAATTTTTTAAACAATATCATATTTTAGTTTTTCAACAACGGAAAAAGGCAAGTCTTTCTTGGAAAAGTTCACTCCGCTTTTTCCTAAAAGGTAAATGAGGTTAGCTCTTCCGCTTGTAGGCCCGAAGGTAATTTTTCTTTCTCTTTTTAATATTTCAGGGTCAAAAGGCTCATAGAGCTGAGGGTTTTTTAAGATCCCATCTACGTGCATCCCTGATTCATGGCAAAAAGTGTTTTCACCAACGATAGGTTTGTTTTTTTCAATTTTGAATCCTGATATCTCTGATACGATATTGCAAACTTCTATTATGTGCTCCAGAATGAGGTCTATATGATATTTTTTCGTTAAGAACAAAATCATCGCAAGTTCTTCAAGGGGACAATTTCCTGCTCTTTCACCAAGTCCTAAAATAGTAGTGTTTACATAGTCTGCACCTGCTTCTACAGCTGCAAAGGTGTTAGCTGTTACCATTCCAAGATCATTATGACCGTGAAACTCAACAGGTATTTTTAAATGTTTTTTGATTTTGGAAACCATTAAAAAAGTGTTGAACGGATTTAAAATTCCTACAGTATCACAAAACCTTACCCTGTCAGCTCCGTACTCTTGTGCAGTTTTAAAATATCTAATTAAAAACGAGGGTTCAGCCCTTGAGCTATCCTCTCCCCCAACTGAAACGTAAAGGTCTTTTTCCTTACAGTATGTGATAACCCTTTTTAAATTTTCAATAATCCAGTTTCTATCTTTATTTAATTTTTTCTGTATGTGAATATCAGAAACAGGCAGTGATATCTCTACGGCCTTTGCTCCGGCAGAGAGAGATTTTTCAATATCTTCAATTTTACACCTGTTAAACGCTATAATTCTTGCCTGGGGGTTTAGATTCATAATTGCTTCAAAAGATTTCATGGCATAACTTCCGGAAGCGGGAAATCCGGCTTCGATCTCATCTACATTAAGCTTTTCAAGTACACTGACAATTTTTAATTTATCCTTAATCCTAAATATTACACCGGGAGTTTGTTCACCGTCTCTTAAAGTGGTATCATCGAAAAATACTTTTCTCATAACAACACCTCGTTATATATTTTAAAAATTATAAGCATATTTTATGCCTGAATGTTTGAAGCAAGATTTGTCATAAAAGTGACTATTTCTATCCATCTTGTAATAAATATTACAAAAAATCCTTTTAAACCGGTGGCATAAGTGTTGCAATTGTTCATTCAAGGAGGCGAATATGAACTGCACTAAATTAAAACCGGAACTAAAAGATAGCATAAAAGAAAGAATAAAAGATCACCCCTGCTTTTGTGAAAAAGCACATACCAGGTATTCGAGGATGCATCTGGCTGTTGCTCCGAAGTGCAATATCCAGTGCAACTACTGCAATAGAAAATTTGATTGTGTAAATGAATCAAGACCGGGTGTTACCAGTAAAGTTTTGAGTCCTGAGGAGGCATTTGAACATTTTAAATATGTAAAAAGTAAAATAAATGATCTTACCGTTGTGGGGATAGCAGGGCCAGGGGATCCTCTTGCCAATATCGAAAATACCATGAAAACATTTGAGCTTATAAGAAGTTATTCAAATAATATTAGACTTTGCATCAGTACAAATGGATTAATGCTCCCCTACTACATAAAAGATATTGTTAAGCTGGGTGTTGAACATATAACCATTACAATAAATACCATTGATGAAAAAATAGGCAGTAAGATCTACAGGTATATCAAATTCAACGGAAAAACATATAAAGGTATAGAGGCAGGTAAAATATTGTTTGACAAACAGTTAGAAGGTTTAAGGTTGGCAGTTTGCCTGGGGTTAATTGTCAAGGTAAACACAGTTTTGATACCTGGCATAAATGATGCTAATATCGCTGATATAAGCAGGATGATAAAAAGAGAAGGTGGATTTATACATAACATTATCCCTCTTATAAACCCTGCTGATAATTCAACTTATTTTGCAAAGGCAAAAGTAAGAGAGCCTGAAGCAAAAGAGATTGAATTTGCAAGATTTCGGGCTGCTCTTGAGCTTGGGAGTGTTTCGAGGGTTATGAAGCATTGCAAACAGTGCAGGGCTGATGCAGTAGGCAAATTAAATGAAGACTATAAAATATAGAGGTGAGCTATGTTGAAGAATTATAGTATTTTTAAGGTAGAAATTGTTGATATAGATTACGGAACATATATGACAGGAATTACAGCTAAAAATGGTAAAATAGTTTTTTCGGTTATGATGAAAACAGAAGAAGCAATAAAAGCTATGGTTGAAAAAAATAGGGAGGCTTACTGTGTTCTTTTAGGTAAAGATGTAATCATCTTCAGGGACTTTAAGTATTTTGCATCGAAATTTATATCAAATCGAAAAATACTTGAAGAATATTCCGGTAAAATCCTGACTTAGGGAAAGATAGATTATGGCCTATTCTGATGTTTTGAAATTTTATAAACTTGCCCTTGAAACTGTTTTCCAGATTGGCAAAATTTTATCAATGTCATTTTATGGCTCCAATCCATATGAAAATATCCTGAATATTTTATCCGACCATTTGAATGTAAAAAGGGGGATGATTCTGATATATGATAAACAATCAGACTATCTTTTTCCCAAAGCTGCGGTAGGGATTGACAGTGTGCAGTACAGCAAATTGTTTTACAAACCAAAAGAGGGGATAGTTGGCAGGGTTTTTTCAATGGGTGTTTCCATGATGATTCCAGATATAAATGAAGAGCCCAATTTTCTTGGTAAGATTGAACGTGAACACACTTATGAGAAAACTTCCTTCTATGCCATGACTATCAAAGATAGTGAAAATGTTAAATATGGGGTGCTTGCAATAGATAAAGATGCATACGATGTGGTCAATGTAAAAACTGAGTTTGATCTTTTAAATATGATTTGCACCATGCTCGGCAATTTTATAAAACAGAAAATACAAATAGAGGAAAATATAAAATCACTCGAGGAGAAAAACTTAAGGCTATCTGCACAGATTATAACAAAATATGGGTTCAAAGAGATAGTGGGTAAAAGTAAAGTAATGAAAAATGTATTTGAAAAAATACATATGTTACTTAAATCAAAAGCTCCTGTACTGATAATCGGAGAGAGTGGTACCGGGAAGGAGGTTGTAGCAAAGACCATTCATTATAATAGTGAAAGAAAAAATGGTCCTTTTGTTGCTATAAATTGTGCCGCAATCCCTGCTGAATTAATAGAAAGTGAAATTTTTGGTTATGAAAAAGGTGCTTTTACCGGCGCTGTATCCCAGAAAAAAGGTAAATTTGAACTTGCTCATGGTGGAACACTTTTTCTTGACGAAATAGGGGATATGCCTCTTAGCTTGCAGAGCAAGCTTCTCAGAATTTTGCAGGAAAAGGAATTTGAAAGGGTGGGGGGGACTTCCACCATAAAAACCGATGTGAGAATAATTGCTGCAACCAACAAAAATTTACTTGAAGAAGTTCATAAAGGGAATTTCAGACTTGATTTGTTTTATCGTTTGAATGTTTTTAATATATTTTTGCCACCTTTAAGGGATAGAAAGGAAGATATACCGTATCTTGTTGAACATATTTTGAAAAAAATGAACAATGAATATGGGCTTAACAAGAAGATAGATAAACAAATATTTGCAAAATTAATGAATTGTGATTTCCCCGGAAATGTTAGGGAACTTGAAAACTGTATTGAAAGGGCTTATTTTAATTCCCCTTCCGGTGTAATCTCATTTGATGATTTTTCATGTAACCTCTGTAAAATCACAATGCCAAAGATGGGAACTTTTGAATCAAATGATGTTCAACAGTCCGATAATAACAATAAAAATGTTGATATGAAGGTAGATATTAGTCCTGAAACTTATTCTGAAAGGGAAAAAATAATTGAAGCCTTGAAAAAATGCGGCTGGGTTCAGGCAAAAGCGGCCAGGTTGCTTGGGGTTACTGTTCGTCAGCTAAATTACAGGATTAAAAAGTATAATATAAATATTCAAAAAATTTAGGTATCTTTTTCAGTATTTATACAGGTATCCATCTTCCGGTATCCTCATCAAAATCTTCTAAAATTTCCAGCTCGTCCTCTCTCAAGCCAACTATTTTATCATCTTCCAGAAAATGAACATATATTACCTGCAAATTCAAAAATTCTCCCAGCTCTCTTACAAACCCTACTGAACCAGCTTTCAAAATTATATTCCCCCTTCTGCATCCAGAACATGTGCCGTCATTGCGTATGTCGTTTAAGACCTTTACTTTTTGACACGGTTTAAATTTGATCATTTTTTACCTCCAAAGGTTTATGAACAAAACATCCTTTTGGACATGCCTTCTGGCATGCCTTGCAACCAATACATAAATGATCATTGATAAGCTCCATATATGTAAAGTCGATATCTTCATCATCTTCTTCCATCACTTTCAGATTCATGACATTTTGGGGGCATACTTTATAGCACCTACCACAACCCATACACTTTTTTGAGTCAAGAAACATGACAAATTCCGGAATAAAATCAAGACCACCCTTAGTTTTGTAAGTAATGTATTCAGGCATATTTACCTCCTTGCAAATTTAAATTGTTTTAAGTTTTGTAACCTGATAATTGTCTAAACAAAATTAATGCCAGTGTGTTTAACAAGAATCTTTGTAAGATTTGTATTCAAATCCGGAAATTTTGTCATATCTATTACAAATTTTACGGTTATTTTAGTGGCATTGTTTTTGATTTACAGGGTTAAGGAGAAAAAAGATGTCTGAAAGAACAATATTGGTAGATAATACATGCCAGATAAAAGGAACAAAGAGTGATAAAATTAATAAATGTGCCAGACCGGAGCCTGGTGGTGCGCTCGGTGGTTGTGCCTTTGATGGAGCTCAAATTACACTTTTACAGATTTCCGATGCCCTTCATATTGCACATTCCCCATCAACCTGCATTGGTTGCAGTTATAATAATAGAGGAACAAGGTCAACAATTGGTGCTTTATACAGGTACGGAATAACAACCGATATGAATGAAATAGATATAATTATGGGGAGTGAAGAGAAGCTGATAAAAACGATAAAGGAATGTACCGATATTTTCAAGCCTAAGGCCATATTTGTGTATTCTACATGTGTTGCTGATATGACAGGATTTGATTTAATAGATGCCGCTAAAAAAGCACAAAATATAGTTAAAATCCCTGTTATCCCGGTTGATTCACCAGGATTTATCGGAAACAAAAATTACGGTAACAAAAAAGCCGGAGAAGCCTTGTTCAAGTATGTAATAGGTACAAAGGAGCCTAAGGATACAACAGACACAGATATCTGTATAATTGCGGATTATAATATTGCCGGTGAACTATGGAGGATATTGCCATATTGTGAAGAACTCGGGATAAGAGTTTTGAGCAAGATTACAGGGGATGCTACATATGAGGAAGTCGCTTATGCCCACAGAAGCAGGTGTAATATGGTTGTATGTAGCAGGGCACTTGTAAGTCTTGCAAAATCACTGAAATTAAAATACGGCACAGAGTATTTTGAAGGCTCATTTTATGGTGTCAAAGAGACTTCCAATGCCCTTAAAAAAATTGGAGAGATTCTGAATATAAGCTCTCTTAAGGAGAAGATTGAACGCTTTGTAGAAAAGAAAGAGGAAGAAGTAAAACAAAAGCTAAAATTTTTCAGAGAATTTTTTAAAAATAAGAGGGTATTTATCTATTCCGGTGGGGTAAAAAGCTGGTCTATGGTTATGCAGCTTGAAGAGCTCGGATTTGAAGTTATTGGTAGCGGGATAAGAAAATCTTCGACTGAGGATATAGAAAAATTAAAGAGGCATTTTGAAGGGAAGCAAAAAATACTAATGGAAAAAGGAGATGGACAGTTATTGCTTGATATACTTGAAAAAAAATAAAGCAGATCTGTTTATAGCGGGTAGTAGAAATATGTATGTGGCAATGAAAGGGCAGATCCCTTATCTGGATGTTAACCAGGAGAGAATTAAGGCATATGCGGGGTATGAAGGGATGATTACACTTGCCGGTGATATATATCATACAATGAATTCAAAAGTATTTAAGACGGTTAAAAATAATCCATCATTTTTGAGGTCAATATGAAAAGCTATCAAATAAACCCTTTGAAAAAAAGTGCTGTGCTTGGTGCAACTCTTGCAAGTCTTGGTTTGAAAAACACTATACCTGTACATCACGGTTCTCAAGGGTGCACTGCATTTATAAAAAATATTATGACACAACATTTTAGAGAGATAATACCCATGCAAACTACGGCAATATATAACATTGCACTGGTATTAGGGGACTATAACGAACTTGTAAAGGGGCTTTCAAATGTAATTGAGAAAAACAGGCCAGAAGTAATTGGGCTTATTACTACAGGGATACCTCAGGTCAGAGGGGATGATTTAAAATATATGGTAAAACAGTTTTACAGAAAACACCCATCTATAAAAACCGAGATAATTCCTATAGGTGTTTCAGACTTTGAAGGGGATGCCGAGACAGGTTTTTCAGATGCAATTTGTGCATTTATAGATGGAATAGATTTTTACAAAAGTTCTGACAATAAGGATTTGTTGATTTTAACCAATTTTTCTATGACGTGCGGAGATATAGACGAAATAAGATATATTGTGGAATCTTTTGGTTTAAACCCCATTTTTTTCCCGGACATTTCAGAATCACTTGGGGGGTCATTTAATCACTATTACAAAATCACACCCGGCGGTTTTGAATATAAGACAAGGCTTAAAAAACCTGTTTTAGCTATCGGGATAGGTAAATCCACAGAGAAGGGATTGAATATTTTGAAAGATAAGGGGATAAAAGTAAAACTTTTTCCTTTCCTGATCGGCTTAAAACAGACAGATGATTTTATTGATTTTTTAAGTGAATTTTCAAACAAAACGCCTTCAAAGAGCATTATAAAAGTCAGAGGACAGCTTATAGATACAATGCTTGATTCACATTTTTATTTTAATAACAAAAAAATAGCACTTGCTGTCGAGCCGGATCTGGCAAAAGGGTTTTACGGTTTTTTATATGAGGAACTCGGGATAGAAATCTCAATTTTAGTTACCACATATATGAGGGATGACTTAAAAGAAATAGATGTTGTAAAATACGGTGATTTGTTTGAGCTGGAACAATATATGAGAAATACAGATCTCTTGATGACTAATTCAAATGGGACATTATTAAGCGATAAATATTGTGTACCTCTTGTCAGAACAGGATTTCCTGTAAAAGATGAAATAGGTTATCCGTTAAAAGTCTTTTCGGGCTATAAGGGGAGTTTGAGATTATTAACAGAAATTGCAAATATTTTTTTGCACCAGGAAGAGGAAAAAAGCTATCAATATAAAAATGTTAAGGGGGTAAAATACCATGAAAATAGGGTTTTGTAGCATCGACGGAATAAAAATCAATGAGCACTTTGGCAGGGCAGAAAAAATATTTGTCTATGATGTTAATCTTCATAGTTCAGATTTTTTAGAGGAAAGAAAGGTTGAAAAAGCAGATCCGAATAATGAACATCTTGACACAATTGATGAGAAAATCGAGAAAATAAAAGACTGCAAAATAATTTATTTCACACATATTGGTGGCCCTGCAGCAGCAAAGGTGATAAAAAATAAGATTTTTCCGGTAAATGTCAGAGATGGTCTTCCAATTGAGGAAGCCATAGGTATGTTACAAAAAAGTTTTGAAAACCCACCATTGTGGATAAAAAAAATTCTGAGAGAAGAAAATGAAGTTAAGTGAGTCAATATTGAACAAAATTAAAGCAATGGACACTTTTGGTACTTACAAAAGGTTAAGTGACGGGGAAATTTTAATGAGATATTTTCGTAAAAAAAGCGTAAGTTTGGAGGAAAGTTTCGGTGATATAAGCGAAGAGGGAATATTTAAAATAAGACTTTTTTATGAATCTGTTGCTTATTTTATAGAAAAAAATACCGGGGTTGAGATTAATGTCTGTGCAGATATTTCTAAGGAAGGTTTTGGTAAAATTGTCATATATTCGGGCAAAAGGATAATAAATATATTTCATCTCAGAAATTTGCATAGATTTGGATTTAACAGTATAGATGAGATAGATGGTTACGGGGATGAAATTTTATTCAAATTAAAAGATATTTACCCTGAGATTGCATAAACTAACAGCTAATTTCGTGATTTCTTTATATACATTTTTATCGAGCTTATTGATCCATTTTTTAGGAATGGAAGTCAGTTCATAAGTTGCACCGCACAAAGCTCCAACAAGCGCACTGATTGTATCGGAGTCACCACCATTATTAACTGTCTCTATCATTGTATCCTTAAACGAAACCCCTTCAAAGTAGAAATGCATTATGGCTTTGTAAGTGTCTACAATATAACCTGAATTTTCACCTTTATATCTTGAAAAGGAGAAAATTTTGTGCTCATTTATAAATTTTGAAACTTTTTCGAGTGCTTCAATTTTACTTCCTCCTGATAGTAAAATATTTAATGTCTCACAATAGTTTATAATTGCCAGATCACTTAATTTATTATTATGGGTTATATGGGCCTGTTTTAATGCAATTTCTTTAAGAGCACCAACATCTCCTTTTGCGTATATACATATCGGAATACACCTCATCAGTGCACCATTGCCAGCACTGTTTTCGTCGTAATCAGCTTCATATTTTGATGTTTTCATATAATTTATTAGTGAAAATCTTATTGTATTGCCTATATCTACAGGTTTTGATTGCATCCACTTTAGAAAATAGTCAGCTACAATTTTTTGGGAAAAACCTTTATTGTCAACAATACTACTGGCAAGAGCAATGCTCATTTCCGTATCATCTGTTATTTTCCCGGGCTTCAAATGGAGCCAGCCACCACCCACAATGGATTTTAGCTTTCCATATTTAAATTCTATCTCTTTTTTCGTCATAAATTCTGTTGTAGCGCCAAATGCATCTCCAATGGCAAAACCAAGAAATGCTGCAATCGATCTTTTCATAAAACTGCTTTCCATTTGAATTTTAGCCTCTGTTATGTTAAATTAAATTATGATTAAGCAAATTTATTGCCATAAGATAAATAAGGCAAATTTACCTCCTTATCTATTAATTGATGAGGGTTATAACAATGCAGGGGATGATTTAAGTTTATTAATAGATGGGGTAATCGAATATCATCCGGACCTTTTTGAAAGAATTACCGGTTGCGGTGACCCTGTAGAAGCCTCTGAAATATTTCTAAACTATATGAATGAATTATTTCATCTGAAAGAGAAAGTAAATGGAAAATATGTAAATAGTTACTTGAAAGTTTTAAGGGGTTGGTTATTTGACTCAAACAGTAAGGAAGGTGCGGTTATTAAAGGCTGGGTTGAGTCAAGGTTTGGAATTATTCCCAACTTTCATAAACAAAAAATTAATTCTGCCAATGATGAAGCATATTATAATTATTTGATGGAAAGAATGGGTTCAAGCTCCAGTAAGAATCTCATAGAACACCAGTTTGACCTGCTTTATACATATAATCAATATGCAATAAAAACCTTTTTTAAGAATTCAAAAAAGCTGATAAAAGTTTATAAAGGTGTTAATAGTCTCGAAGAATTTTTTATAAAGTCTGAAGAAAAAGACAGAAAGATTATGATGCTTAACAATGTCACATCATTTACCACCGATAGAGAGATTGCATGTACATTTGGTGATTACATTATTGAAACAGAAGTCCATTATACAAAAATAATTTTTATCCCGGAGCTTTTTCCATTGATAAAATTTTTTGGTGAGTCGGAGATTATCGCAATCGGAGGTTTTTACAACACCAGAGTATGCTATATTTAAGTTAACTTTCATTTAATCTTTATTCGTTGAGAAGAAACAGTGAACATGTAATGATTGTTACAAATGTAACATTTTAATGGTATGCAAATAAACAAAAAACAAACCCGATTTTCTAACTAATTGATATATAATGGTTCCGATTATCTGGCATATTTATTGATTAATTACCTTCATAAAACATTTATGGAGGTTAATATGGCGAAATTAAGACAAATAGCATTTTACGGAAAAGGTGGAATAGGCAAATCGACAACATCTCAAAACACTATAGCAGCTATGGCTGAAATGGGTAAAAAAGTTATGATTGTTGGGTGTGATCCAAAAGCTGATTCCACAAGGCTAATATTGCACACAAAAGCTCAGGCGACAATTATGGAGCTTGCTGCTGAAGCTGGTTCTGTTGAGGACCTCGAACTTGATGATGTTTTGAAAGAAGGTTTTCTTGGAATAAAATGTGTAGAGGCAGGTGGTCCTGAGCCAGGGGTAGGTTGTGCAGGTAGAGGAGTTATTACGGCTATTAACTTTCTTGAGGAAGAAGGTGCCTATGAGGAGGAGCTTGATTTTGTATCATACGATGTACTTGGTGATGTTGTTTGCGGAGGGTTTGCAATGCCAATACGGGAAGGCAAAGCTCAGGAAATTTATATTGTAGCATCCGGTGAAATGATGGCAATGTATGCTGCCAACAATATATCAAGAGGTATTTTAAAGTACGCAAACAGCGGTGGTGTGAGGCTTGGCGGGATAATATGCAATGAGAGGAAAACCGACAGAGAAAGAGAGCTTGTCTCCGAGCTTGCAAAAAGACTTTCCAGTCAGATGATTCATTTTGTACCAAGGGATAATGTGGTGCAACATGCCGAACTTAGAAGGATGACAGTGGTTGAATATGATCCAAGTTGCAAGCAGGCGGATGAATATAGGGCACTTGCAAACAAAATCATCAATAATCAGCTATTTGTAATTCCTACACCGGTTACTATGCAGGAGCTGGAAGATCTTCTCATGGAATATGGTATTTTGAAAGAGGATGATGAGAATATCGGTAAAAGTAAAACTGCTTAAAAAAGGAGTAGTATATGCCAGAGAAAACAACTGTTTATAAAGATTTCATAGAGGATACTCTTAAAGAGTATCCCGAAAAGAGCAAAAAAGAAAGGGCAAAACATATTGCAATTATTGAGCCAGGGGACACCTCTTGCTCTGTTAAATCCAACAAGAAGAGTTTACCTGGTGTAATGACAATCAGAGGGTGCGCTTATGCCGGTTCTAAAGGGGTTGTATGGGGTCCGGTGAAGGATATGGTTCACATCAGCCACGGACCTGTAGGATGTGGTCAGTATTCCTGGGGTACAAGAAGGAACTATTATAATGGTATTACAGGTATAAACTCTTTCGGTATGATGCAAATAACGTCAGATTTTCAGGAAAAGGACATTGTTTTTGGTGGTGATAAAAAACTATCAAAAATTATTGATGAGCTGGAAGAGATGTTCCCTTTAAGTAAGGGTATCTCAATCCAGTCTGAATGTCCAATAGGACTAATAGGTGATGATATTGAGGCAGTTGCAAGAAAAAAGAGTGAAGAGATAAAAAAAACTATAATACCGGTGAGATGTGAAGGTTTTAGAGGTGTAAGTCAGTCCCTTGGCCATCATATTGCAAATGATGCATTGAGAGATTGGGTTTATGAAAAGGATGTTAAGGGGGCTGATGTTGAAGATAGTAAATATAACGTAGCGCTTATGGGAGACTACAATATAGGTGGCGATGCGTGGAGTTCCAGAAAAATACTCGAAGATATGGGACTGAAAGTAATTTCCCAATCTACAGGCGACAGTACTTTAAGTGAGCTTGCAAATATCAAAAAAGCAAAACTGGTATTGCTTCATTGTTACAGGTCTATGAACTATGTAGCAAGGTATCTTGAGGAGAAATTTCAGGTGCCCTGGCTTGAGTTTAATTTTTTTGGGCCCACTCAAATCTTTCAAAGTATGCGTAAGATTGCAGAGCATTTTGATGAAAAAATAAAAGAGCGAACAGAGTATTTGATCAATGAGGTATATGGGCCTAAGCTGCAAAAGATAACGGATAAATATTTTCCAAAAATTAAAGGGAAAAAGGTTGTTCTGTATGTAGGTGGATTAAGACCAAGACATATTATCCCGGCCTTTCAGGATCTTGGTGCTGAGGTTATTATGACAGGTTACGAGTTTGCACACAATGATGATTACCAGAGAACACTTGAGTACCTAAATGATACAACAATTATTGTGGATGATATGACGGAATATGAGCTTGAAAAGACAATCAAAAAACTTAAGCCAGACCTTTTTGGTTCGGGGATTAAAGAAAAATATCAGGTACAAAAATCAGGAGTACCATTCAGACAGATGCATTCATGGGATTATTCCGGTCCATATCATGGTATTGATGGATATGAGATCTTTGCAAAAGATGTAGATATGGCCATTAACGGCTATATCTGGAAAAAAATTACTCCTCCATGGGAGAAAGGAGCTTAAAATGAAAGGTTGTGAAGGTATTTGCAATATAACAATGTTTAATGAAGAAAGTTATAAGACTCTCTTCAATAATAAAAAAAATTATGAAGATGGACATGATGATAAAAAAGTAAAAAGTGTTTTAGAATACACAAAAACGAAAGAGTATATGGAGAAAAATTTCAGTAGGGAAGCTGTCGTCATAAACCCCCTTAAAGCCTGCCAGCCCCTTGGAGCATTCTATGCTGCTATAGGTTTTGAAAATACCCTTCCATATTTGCATGGTTCTCAGGGGTGTGCGGCATATTTCCGCTCGCACTTTTCAAGACATTTCAAAGAACCGTTTCCAGCGGTATCAGATTCAATGACTGAAGATGCAGCAGTTTTCGGAGGTCATAAAAATATATATGAGGGGCTCAAAAATAGTTACAAACTTTATAAGCCTGAAATAATAGGTATGTGCACATCCTGTATGGCTGAAGTAATAGGGGATGACATATCATCATTTGTAAATAATGCAAAGTCACAGGGTGATATCCCTAAAGACGTTGATGTTGTAACTGCACATACACCTTCGTTTGTAGGTTCCCATATTACTGGATATGATAATATGCTTTACGAGTTTATCAAATATTTTGGAGATGAACTTTCGGCAAAGCATGAAAAGATAAACGTATTCTTAGGTTTTGACACTTACGTAGGAGATTTTACGGAGATTAAAAGAATATTTTCCCTATTTGGTGTGGAATATACTATTATCTCTGACCCTTCTGAGATGCTAAATTCTCCTGCAGATGGGAATTATAAAATGTTTCGTGGGGGTACAAAAATAGAAGAGCTGAAAAAAGCCCCTGGTGCAAAAGGAGCAATATTTTTGCAAACCTATTCAATGTCAAAGACTATTCAGCACGTAAAAAATCAATGGGGACAGGTTGCAAGAATAATAAATCCAATAGGACTTAAAGGTTTTGATGACCTTTTGGTGGCTATTTCCGAGCTTACAGGTAAGGAAATTCCGGAAGAATTAAAGTCTGAAAGAGGTAAGTTTGTGGACGCTATAACCGATTCTTACTATCACGTTTATGGTAAAAGGTTTGCAGTCACAGGCGATCCTGATATTGCATATGGTCTTACAAGATTTATCCTTGAGCTTGGTGGTGAGCCTGTTCATATTTTGGTTACCAATGCAAATAAGAAATTTACAAAAGAGATGAATAAACTTCTCGAAGAATTTTCAAAAGAGGATTCATGTAAAGTTTATCCAGAAAAGGACATGTGGCATCTGAGATCATTAATGTTTGTTGAACCGGTAGATTATCTTATTGGCAATACATTTACTAAACTTGTAGCCAGAGATACGGATACGCCTCTTATAAGAATAGGTTTTCCGATTTTTGATAGACACCACTTACATAGATATCCGGTGATTGGTTATCAAGGAGGGATAAACCTTTTAAACTGGATAGTTAATGGTATACTTGAAGATATAGACAATAAAACAAAAGATTCTTCCAATTTTGACATAGTAAGGTAAACCGGGGGGCAATCCCCCCGTTAATAATATTGGGGGTATTAAATATGAAGGTTATAGTTAATTTTAAAGAAGGTCAGTATAGTGTATATGTTCCCAAAAAAGATATAGAGGCGAATGTTGTAAAGATTGAAAAAGAAGGTTTGTTTGGCGGTAAATTATATCTTGAAAATGGGATGACAGTTTATATTGAGCCTCAAAATGAAACTGTTGTTTTCCCGAAAACTTTTGATGCGAAAAAGTTGTAACAGGTTCATTTTTTTATGACTATCCTGGCAATAAATGTATTTTCGTCTATCTGCTCCAGATTATCATGAGAAATGATAGTATTTTCTAAAAAAATTTTTTTATTGTCGTCTGTAGCAATCAACTTAGAAGGTTCAAGATTAAAAGTTTCAGATGGTTTGCCATGACTTTTAATCTTCCCTTCGTCAATAATAATACATTTGTTACAAAGTTTAAAAATTTGTCTGACATCGTGGGATACAATAAATGTTTTTAGTTTAAGTAGCTTATGTATTTGCAACAATTCATCCTGAATTTTTTCGCCTATATTTTTATCAAGTGCGCTAAATGGTTCATCCAGTAATAAAATTTTAGGTTTTCTAACAATAGCTCTTACAATTGCCACTCTTTGTTTTTGGCCTCCACTTAAATTATCCGGGTATGAGTTTTTAAGGTTTTTCAAATTTACCATATCCAGAAAGTAATCTATCAATTTTTCATCGTAATTTTTTCCAATAGCATATTTGATATTTTCTTTGACTGTCATATTTGGAAAAAGTGCATAGTCCTGAAAAACAAACCCAATGTTTCTCTTTTGTATGGGAATATTAATATTACGCTTGCTATCAAACCATACATCACCTTTTACTGAGATAAACCCTTTGTCGGGTGTTGTTAGCCCCGCAATTATTCTAAGTAGTGTTGTTTTTCCTGAACCGCTTGGGCCATAAATAGCGGTAAAATCGTGTTTGTCGAGCTCCAGATCAACATCAAGTATAAAATTTCTCAATTTTTGTGTATAATGCTTTGTTACAGATATTTTTATCATTTTCAAATCCTGCTAATTCTTCTGTTTATAAAATATATTGTTAATAATAATGCAAATGATAATAAAAATAGGGTGATAGAATATTTGTGGGCCATAGTAAAATTAAGAGATTCAAATTCATCGTAAATTGCGATACTTGCCACCTTTGTCTCATTGGGGATATTTCCGCCAACCATCAGTACGATACCAAACTCACCTATCGTATGTGCAAATGTTATTGCAGATGCAGAGATAATATTGTTTTTGATACATGGTATCTGAACCTTCAAAAATGTTGTAAGTCTGCTTTTGCCAAGTGAATAGGAAGCTTCTTTGAGAGAAGCAGGCAACAGATTGATAGCATTGTATATTGGATTGATCATAAAAGGCAAAGAGAAAAATACCGAAGCAAGTACAATCCCTTCAAAAGTAAAAGCGAGACTGAAGTCGAAAGTTTCATTTAAGAGTTTGCCTAATTTACTTCTTGGGCTGAAAATAATCAGCAGATAAAATCCTATCACCGAAGGTGGCAAAACTATTGGTAGAGTAACCAGTGTTTCTATCAATGGCTTTAATTTTTTAAATGTTTTGTTTTCCTGGCAATCATTTGATAAGATGTAAACTATTATTAATCCTATAACAAGAAGTATTGATGTGGTATAAAACGCAAGCTTAAAAGTAACAGTTAGTGTGCTAATAAATTCACTTTCCATTGTTTAACCCCCATTTACATCAAAACCCTGAGAAACAAGAATTTTTTTTACTTTGCCGGATTTTATAAAGTCATATATTTTTTTTGCTTCGAGGTTTTCTTCGCCGTAAATTGTTAAAATCATTGCCTGTTTTATTGGCGAATAATGATTTTTGTCCAATTTAAGTAATTTATTTTTAAATTCCGGTTCGTTTGCCACAAGAGGGTATGCCACAAACGCCACATCAGCGTTTTCTGTTTTTATATACTGTACTACCTGAATCAGATCCTGGCCGGTAACAATTTTATCTTTAATATTATCATACAAACCGGTATTTTTCATATATTCCATTGCTGCAATACCGTATGGGGCAAGCTTTGGGTTTGCTATTGCAATGGTTTTTGCTTTCAGGAGATAATCTATTGATTTGTTATGTTCACTTTTAAAAAGTAGTGCTAATGCACCTTCAGCGTAAATCTCACCTGACCTTTTGGAAAGTCTGTTTTTATAAACTTCTTCAGGGTATTTTTCATCAGCAGATATAAAAATATCATATTTTGCGCCATTTAACAGCTGAAAAAAACCTTTGCCGGAACTGCCGTATATCGCTTGAATCTCGATATTTTTGTTGTTTTTTTTATATTCGTCCAATATTAACTTAAACGAGTTTTTCATACTTCCGGCAATATAAATTTTTACTGTTTCTGCAAAACTGGTCAAAGAAATGGTAAATGCCACAAAAAATAACAAAAGCTTCATATTTTCCCCCTTTTTTTAAAATAATACGCAAAAATTGTGCCTGATAATTAAAAGGTATTTTTGTAAAAAACATTTCAAACTTTACAATTATTACAAAAATATGATTTAACCTTGAAGTTTTCTAAATAAACCATATCTTGGCAGTATGAAAAAGATAATATTTTTGACAATAACAATTTTTATATTTTCGGGGTTGGCTATGGCTAAAGTTTATGAAAAGGCTACTTTTGCAGGTGGTTGTTTTTGGTGTATTGAAGAGGCATTTGAAAAAATTGATGGAGTAATCGAGGCAGTTTCAGGTTATACGGGTGGGCATGTTGAAAATCCTACATATAGAGATGTGTCAAGTGGATACACCGGTCATTTTGAGGCAGTCGAAGTTACGTATGACCCTCTAAAAGTTAGTTATGAAGACTTATTGAATGTATTTTGGCAAAATGTAGATCCTACGGATGACGGCGGTCAATTTGTAGACAGAGGTAGTCAATATCATACTGCAATATTTTATCATAACGATACTCAAAAAAGACTTGCAGAAGAATCAAAGAACAGAATTGCAAATTCCGGTAGATTTGACAAACCGATAGCAACCCAGATACTTGAAGCAAAAAAGTTTTATAAAGCTGAAGATTATCACCAGGATTATTATAAAAAAGATAAATTCAACTACAAAATGTATAAGCTTAATTCAGGCAGGATGACATATTTAAATAAAGTGTGGAAAAATGACAAAGAGAAAAAGGAAGAGCTTAAAAAGAGATTGACTCCATTGCAATATAAAGTAACCCAGGAAAATAGCACTGAGCCTCCGTTTAATAATGAATATTGGAACAATAAAAAAGCCGGTATTTATGTTGACGTAGTTTCAGGTGAACCCCTTTTTAGTTCGACCGATAAGTTTGACTCAGGCACAGGTTGGCCAAGCTTTACTAAGCCTATTACTGATGATGCAGTCTATACAAAAGAAGATATAAGCTTTTTTATGGTAAGAAATGAAGTTAGAAGTAAAAAAGCCGATTCCCATTTGGGGCATGTATTTACTGATGGTCCAGAGCCAACTGGCTTAAGGTATTGTATAAATTCTGCAGCATTAAGATTTATACCGGTTGAAGATATGGAAAAAGAAGGTTATGGAGAATATCTTTATCTCTTTAATCAAAAATAAATGCTTGCTTTCAGTTGACTGATCTAAACAAAATTAAATAACTGCACACTATTTATCATTGACTTTTTTCTCAAAATGAGTAAATGTCGACAATCGACAATTTGAAAGGAGATTACAATGGGGCTATCAAACATCAATCTTAATTTAAATGTAAGAGGTTTGCCAGTATCGGCAACTCTTGATATCAATGAAAAGAGTAATAGACTCTTGGCAGAAGGGAAGCAGATTTATAAATTTGGTCTGGGTCAATCACCATTTCCCGTTCCTCAGGTAGTTGTAAATGAACTTAGAAACAATGCTCATCAGAAAGACTACCTACCCGTGAGAGGTTTTCAACCGCTAAGGGATGCGATAGCATCTTATCTAAACAAAAGTCACAATTTGAATTTTTCTGGCGAGGACATAATTGTTGGGCCTGGTTCAAAAGAACTTATGTTTATTATTCAGCTTGTATATTACGGCGACCTCTTGATACCAACACCGAGCTGGGTTTCGTATGCCCCTCAGGCTGAGATTATCGGCAGGCATGTATACTGGATTAAGACTTCAGAAGACAATAAATGGCTCCTTACAGCTGAAGAATTAGATAGATTTTGCAAGGATGACCCCACAAGACCAAGGCTTCTGATTTTAAATTATCCCAATAATCCCACCGGGCTTACTTATACAAAGGATGAACTTAAGTCAATTGCGGATGTCGCCAAAAAGTATAACCTTATTATCCTCTCAGATGAGATCTATGGCGAGACGCATCATGATGGCAATCATTACTCCATCGCAAAGTTTTACCCTGAAGGCACAATTATAAGCACGGGACTCAGTAAATGGTGTGGCGCCGGTGGGTGGCGTCTTGGTACGTTTGCATTTCCAAAAAATTTAAGATGGCTTCTTGATGCAATGGCCGTGGTGGCAAGCGAAACATTTACTTCAACATCAGCGCCTATTCAATACGCAGCGGTTAGAGCGTTTCAGGGAGGTATTGAAATTGAAAGATATTTGTGGAACTCAAGAAGGATTTTAAAGGCACTTGGTAACTATATGTATGAAAAGTTTGTTGAGACCGGTATATCTGTTGATAGGCCGGAAGGTGCTTTTTATATGTTTCCAAGTTTTAAAAATTTTAGAGATAAATTACTGTCAAAATCTATTGATACAAGCGCCAAAATGTGTACAACAATACTTGAAGAGACCGGAGTGGCTATTCTGCCTGGTTCAGCTTTTGGTAGACCTACTGATGAATTTACTGCACGACTTGCCTACGTGGATTTTGATGGAGCCAGGGCGATAGCTTCTGCAGAAGTTATGGCAAAGGATAAGGAGCTTGACATCGAATTTCTCGAAAGAAATTGTGAAAAAGTACTTATTGCAACCGAAAAGATTTGCGACTGGTTTAAAAGTCTTTAGTCGGCAACGATAAATGCTTGAGGATACTTGTAAGAAATTTTTCTTAAAGTGTCCTCAGCTTTCTTTCTGCTTTCGAACTTTCCAACCCAAACTCTGTAAAAATAGTCATTTTTTACAAATACTTTTTTTATGATTGCACTATCAAAATTGTTTTTAGCCCTAATAGCGTATTCATAATTTTTGAAAGAGCCTATCTGAATGTAAAAATTGCCATTGTCAAGATTTATAGACTTTCCGTGGTAAACGTAAGTCTCAGGGTTTTCACTGAGCAGTTCAATTTTCACTTTTGCAAGCCCTTTACCTGCAAAGCCTAATTCTTCAGCCCCCTTGTATGATAAATCGATAATTCTCCCTTTTACAAAAGGTCCTCTGTCATTTATCCTGACTACAACTTCTTTTCCATTTTCAAGATTTTTTACCAATACCATTGAACCAAGTGGCAAGGTTTTGTGTGCCGCTGTGAGGTCAAACATATCAAATTTTTCTCCTGTAGCTGTTAATTTTCCATGCTCTTCCTTGCCATACCATGACGCAAGACCATACTGCTCAAATTCTTTAACACTTTTAAGCGGATAATATTTTATACCCCTAATGATATATGGCTTTCCATATACTGCTTCAGAATATGAGCTTTTGGGGGGCACTTTTTGTAATTTTGTCCCACAAGCAAAAATGTTAAGCAGAAGAAACAGGAGTAGAAATGCTTTTATAAATTTTGATAAGTTCATCCACAGTATCCTCTAAACTTTTTAAAGTGATATTATAATCAAATCCATCGCCCAACCCCTTTTTATATAAAGGGTCATAATAATAAAGCATTATTTGCCTGGTAAATTCCCGGAAATTCTTTTTATGTAAAAGATATCTCAAATTCTCAAAAAAGTCTTTGCTGACATAATGTTTTATATTTTCAAGACAGCTTAGGATTTCATTTTCATAAAGCTCCGGTTTGTAGGATTTTATTGCAAAATCAATTCTGAAATCAATGTCTGCATCAATCAATATTTTAATTGAACTTTTTATTTTTTGAAAAATGGTTTTTGGTACTGTTATTTTACCTATCTTACTACTTTCCCCTTCAGTAAAATAAATATTGCTTTTCCCTTTATAAATATCAAAAAAAAGCTCACTTTCAAACTTTTTTTGAGTAATCTGAGGATATTCTGCCTCACCTATGTGTCCAAATACAGAGCCTTTGTGCCTTGCATATTTTTCCAGGTTTAATACCGGAAGACCTTTTTGTCTTAGCAGTTCAAGAAGCTCGGTTTTGCCTGAGCAGGTAGGTCCGAATAATGTTATAAATTTTATATTTTTATCAATATGTTCAAGGTAGTTTATTACATATTTTCGATATGACTTGTATCCGCCGTTCAATTTCGATGCGGTAATTCCCGCAAGTCTTGCAAAGCTTACGGAAGCTTCACTTCTTAATCCGCCCCTCCAGCAATATATTATTACAGGTTTTCTTTTTTCGTACACTTGTTGTATTTGCCTGATAAATTGGGGCAGTTTTGGGGAAACAATATCAACCCCTCTAAGTTTTGCCTTTTCGGGTCCTTCATGTTTATAAATAATTCCAATTTCTTTTCTTTCCCGGTCATCCAGTAATGGTATGTTAACAGCAGATGGTATATGGTCTTGAATGTATTCCGAAGGGGATCTTACATCAATAATACTAAAATTTTCGATCCCAGCTTCAATTACTTCTTCTATTGTCAAGTTACCTTTAATTCCCATTAAATTCGTTCTTTAAATGCAAAGTCTATAAACTGTTTTAGAAGCTTTTTGTTGGACTTTTTCTTACTATATACCAGGAAAATGTCTTTTTCCACCATGAGGTCGGTGATGGTTACCCCTTTTATTTCGCCTGAGCACACCTCTTTTTGTATAGCCATTTCACTTATAAAACCTATTCCGAGTTTACTTTTGATCCCCTGTATCACTGCATGAGTAGTCCTGAAGGTTGCTACAGAGTTTAGGCTTTCAAAATCATACCCTTTTTGCTTCAAAGCAAGCTCAACTGCAGCCCGTGTACCAGAGCCGATATCCCTTACAATAAACGGCTCATTCATTATTTCATCCAGAAAAATACTGTCGCGGGTATAAAAGGGATGCCCCTGATAAACACCAAGAACAATTTTATCTTTAATAAATAATCTGTAATCCAGGTCTTTTTTAGGAATTTTTCTTGTTACAAGGGCAAGGTCAAGGACACCATCTGCAACCCTTTGAACCATTGTTTGTGAGTTTCCAACATCAAAGTTAAAGTATGTTTTTGGAAACTCTTTTTTAAACTCACTTAATAGCTTAGGGATAACTATTTCTGAGATAATAGTACTTGAACCTATTCTGAGACTTCCGCTTACTTCATTTAAAAATTCTTTTACAGCCTCATGAGACCTTTCTCTTAAATCTATCATATCAACTGCATATGGAAAAAGTACCTGCCCAACTTCGGTAAGAACAACTTCTTTGGAAAGTCTGTCAAATAGCTTTACATTCAATTCTTCTTCAAGGGTATTAATATGAGTTGATATGGTAGGCTGACTCAAAAGCAGTTTTTCAGCCGCTTTGGAAAAAGATTTATATTTTGCTACATACACAAAGGCTTCAATCTGTTTAAAATCCATAAATGCCCCCTTTTAAATGAAGGATATATTATATTATTGAAAAAATCAATAATTGAGTTGTGAGTTTAATTTTAAACATAATATAAAGTATTTGGCTGGCCGTGATATAAAAAATGACCAGCCAGATTGCTATTTTATATTTCTTATTAAGTCGTGAAGTAGCCTCAGCCCAAAACCTGAAGCACCTTCCCCGTAAAATGGGTGTTTTTCTTCAATATATGCAGTCCCTGCGATATCAAAATGTATCCATGGTGTATTTGATACAAATTCGTTCAAAAACAAAGCACCTATAATTGTGCCTGCTTCCCCTTTTTTTGTAGCAATATTTTGAATATCGGCAACTTTGCTTTTTATCCTCTTTTTGTATTCTTTGTATAGAGGTAGCATCCACACATCCTCCCCGGTGTATTCTGAGGAATCGAAGACTGCTTCGGCAAGTTCATCGCTGTTTGAGAAAAATGCGGCACAAAAACTGCCAAGTGCAACCACACATGCACCGGTGAGTGTTGCAAGATCGATAATTTTGTCTGACTTTTCCTCGACGGCAGTTGCAATGGCATCAGCAAGAATCAATCTCCCTTCAGCGTCGGTATTTAATATTTCCACAGTTTTTCCTGATTTTGACTTTATTATGTCAGATGGTCTGTAAGCAGTTTGTCCAATAGTGTTTTCTACCAGAGGTATATAAAAATTGACATTTATTTTTTCATTAAGTGAAGCAATAAGCTTTGCAATTCCAAGTGCGGTAGCTCCCCCTGCCATATCTGTCTTCATAGTTTCTATGTGGCCTGTGGGTTTTAAGTTGGTACCACCTGAGTCAAAGGTTACCCCTTTACCAACTACAGCAATATGTTTATCAGAGTTGGGATCCCCTTTGTAATAAATTTTCAATAGTGCTGGTTTGTTCTCACTTCCTGAACCAACTGTATAAATTAGATTAAGCCCTTCTTTTTTCAAATCTTCACCTGAAATGGCAACAATTTTACACTTTTTAGATTCAAGCTCCTTTTTTGCAATATTGCAAAACCTTTCAGGGGTAAGCTCATTTGCCGGAAGATTTACCAGGTCTTTTACCAAAAAGCTTGCATCAGCAAATTTTTCTATTTCTATAAATACATTGTCGAATTTTGCAGTGTCTGTTTTGAACCTTGAGTATAGTGCTATTTCAAGGTTTCTACAGTCAAAATCTTTGGTGGTTTTAAACTTATCAAAAACATAGATTCCGTTAATCACACCGTTTAAAACAAGTTTTGTGTATTCAGCATAATTTCTTTTACCAAAAGTATCTTCCGGTATTACAATGACAGGTTTATTTATTTTCCTGGCTTTGATGTATTCACCATATAAAAACCCCAATTTCAGAAGATCCTGAACGCCAAATAATCTGGGGATAAATCCTATAATGATTTTAACCGCATTATTGTTTTTTACAAATGATATTTCTTGTAATTTTGGCTCTTCAATATCTTCTTTTGTTTCACCCAAAAGTTTTACGATTGTTTCAAATTCTTTTTTGTTAAAATATCTTTTCAGTATATCTGTGTTTTCAATAATGCTGATAAATACATAATTGGATTTTTCAAAAGTGGTTTTTTCTGTAAATTTGATTTTCATTTTACCCTCTCTTGGATTAGCTGTTTTGTTTCTGAAATTTTAGTTTTTTTCTTACTCTCTTTTTTATAAATTCCCTCTTTAAAGGGCTTATTTTATCGATAAAAAGTACTCCGTCAAGATGATCAATTTCATGTTGGAAAGCTCTTGCAAGAAGGCCGTCTGCTTCAATGATATGCTCAACTGAATTTTCATCAAGAAACTTTACTTTAATTTTTTCTGCCCTTTTCACTTCCGCATATTCTTCCGGAACACTCAGGCACCCTTCTTCGCCAACTACTTCACCATCCATTTCCAGTATTTCGGGGTTTACTATTTTCATAAGTCCGCTTTTTTCTTCAGGACCGGTGATATCAATAACAATCACCCTTTTGTTTACGCCTACCTGGGGTGCAGCCAGACCAATCCCCGGTGCGTTGTACATTGTTTCTGCCATATTATCCAAAAGTTCTTTTATATTATCGTCAACTGTCTCAACAGGTGTACTCTTTTTTCTCAATACTTCATCCGGAAAAGTTTTTATCTCAAGTATCATTTTTGCCTCCGTTTTAAACATAATATATGCAAATTAGAATTATTCAAGAAATAAACTGTCTTCGTAAGAATAATTCCTGAAATACCCTTCCATAGCAGATTTGACTTTTACCTGCAATTCTTTATCATTTATGTTCTTTGTGAGTCTTTCAATAATTTTTTTCTCTTTTTCGGTTATCTGTCTGAAAGCAACCTCTTCAGATTCAAATTTTTTATAATTGACAAAAAATTTAATATCACTGATTTTAAAATGTGTTGGCAATTTCTGGAGGATATCTTCTTTTAAAAAGCTTAATTCGTGTTGCCATATCGGATCAAAAACCAGAACATTCAAAACATTTTTATTTATCCTGACAGGGAGAGTTACTCTGGATATCTGGTCACCAACGACTTTTTTCCAGACAGCATTTATTTGAATGATGGAACGAAGACTTTTAGAAAGGTTTTTTTCAAAAAAATCAGATAGCTTTTTCATTATTGTATGCTAATAGTTTTTCCTCAATAAGTTCAATTAATTTTTCAGTGTTTTTTCTTGTAATGGAGGAAATTTCAACATAATTGCCGCTTAACTTATTATTTTCGATAAATTTTCTAAAAAGGTTAAGTTCCTTTTCGTTGGCGGCGTCAATTTTGGTGGATACGATTATTTCTTTTTTTTCAAAAAGCTCCATCGAGTATTTTTTTATTTCATTTCTAATAATATTGTACCTTTCAATCATCGAACTATCTTCAGAGCAATCGATAAAATGGACAAGCAGTTTTGTTCTTTCCATATGTTTTAAAAACCTTATGCCAAGCCCTACACCTTCGTGCGCACCTTCAATAAGTCCCGGCATATCTGCGATAACAAATGAATGTATTTTTTTGCCTTTAACCACTCCGAGATTTGGATGCAATGTAGTAAAAGGGTAATCAGCCACTTTTGGTTTTGCGGCAGAAACTACCGAGATAAATGTCGATTTACCGGCATTTGGAAAGCCTATAATCCCTACGTCAGCTATAAGTTTAAGCTCAAGGAGCAAATTGAATTCTTCCCCTTTTTGCCCGTCTTCAGCATATCTTGGGGCTCTCTTGGTTGGAGTTACAAAAGCCATATTCCCCCTTCCACCTTTTCCACCCCTTGCAACTATCTCTTTTTGGCCATGAGCGATAATATCAGCAAGTATCTCATCATTGTCGGCATTTTTTATTACAGTCCCAAGCGGTACTTTAATTATTAAATCCTGACCATTTTTGCCATTTTGGTCTTTACCCCGACCATGCTCACCTCTTTCTGCTTTATAAATGTGCAGATAGTTGAGGTCAAAAAGTGTGTGCTTTGAATTGTCCCCCTCAAAGATTATATTTCCGCCGTCCCCGCCATGTCCGCCATCGGGGCCGCCTCTTGGGACATATTTTTCCCTGCGGAAACTTACACACCCATTTCCACCATCTCCAGCTTTTACTTTAATTTTGATTTCATCAATGAATTTCATAATAACATTATAACAAAAAGCCCCTCTTTTGAAAAGAGGGGCCATTAATCTTTAGTTATTTTTTGTATAAATTAGTTAGCAGCTTCAGAGTAAACTGATATGAATTTACCTTTTCTGCCCTTATCTTCAAATTTTACCAATCCATCTGTGAGTGCAAAAAGGGTGTAATCCTTACCGCAGCCAACATTATTACCTGGTTTAAACTGCGTTCCTCTCTGTCTGACGAGGATGTTGCCAGCTCTGACAACCTGGCCTTCAAACTTTTTTACACCAAGTCTTTTACTTTGACTGTCTCTGCCGTTTCTGGTACTACCACCAGCTTTCTTGTGAGCCATCTATATCCTCCTAACCAACTTTTATATCTTTAATTCTGACTTTTGTAAGATACTGCCTGTGCCCTTGCTTCTTTTTGTAATCTTTTCTTCTTTTTCTTTTAAAAACAATTATCTTTTCTCCTCTTGTTTGCTCAAGAACCTCAGCTTCTACCAAAGCACCTTGAACAACAGGACTTCCAACTGTTAATTCACCGTCTTTTGAAACAGCGAGTATGTTTTCAAATTTAACAGCAGCACCTTTTTCAGCATCAATTTTTTCCACAGTGATAATATCTCCAGGTTTAACAGTAAACTGTTTTCCTCCGGTTTTAACTATTGCAAACATCGCTTGACCTCCAATTTAAGCACAATCTTAGGGAAAAAGTCATATAACAGCATTGAAACTTTTAGTCAACAGAAAAGTTGCATATTTTTGAAAAATACGTTATTGACAATTATACCTCGATTAATTATAGTACTTCGCACTTTTTTCTAAGGTGGTGTAATGCGCATATATTTTGAACAGATTACCGAAGATGGTAAGAAATTTAGCTTATCCAAGAGTTTTAGTGTGGATGATACCGAATATATTGTAGATGTTTTTGAAGGTTTGATTTATCCGGCTGGTGAAGGCTTTTTGCTGGATGCAAAGCTAAAATTAAGAATAAATGATAACTGCGATAGATGTCTTGAAAGGTTTGAGGAAGCTTTTGAGGAAAGGGTTACAGTTGAAATAGTAAAGAGAGATAACGAGGCTGAAGAGAGTGTAGAGTTGACAGATGAGGATGTAGGTTTTTATATTGTTGAAGAAAGTGCAGTGGATCTTGATCATATTCTGATGCAGGAATCAGTGCTTTTGAGACCTTTCAAAAGGGTATGCAGTGAAGAGTGCAGAGGGATATGCTCGGGATGTGGTGCGAATTTGAATGTTGAAACCTGTAAATGTAAGCCGGATGTAGATGATAGATGGAAAGCTCTGGCTGATTTTATGCAGAAAGATAAAAACAAGTAGTATAAAAAGGAGAGAAATATGCCAAATCCAAAGGGAAAAAGTTCAAGATCAAAAAGAGGCGCAAGAAGAAGCCATATCAAGGCTACAGTGATGGGGTTTGCAAAATGTGATAATTGTGGTGAGTTGAAGCTTACTCACAGGGTTTGCCCATCATGTGGACACTATTCTAAAAAACAAGTTTTAAAAACAGAAGAAATTTAATCTGAATGAGAATTGTTGTTGATGCAATGGGGGGCGATTTTGCCCCCACTGAAGTGATTAGCGGAGCCGTTGAATCCATAAGGCAGTACGGGTACAATATTGTACTCGTAGGTGATGAAAGGCTTATAAATAAAGAGTTGTCTAAATACTCAAAATCAGATAGGGACAAGATATTTGTTGTTCATACTGAAGAGGCTGTGACCATGGAAGACAGCCCTTCGCAGGTAGTCAGAGGAAAGAGAAACTCATCCATTCACATAGCGTTAAAGATGCTTAAAAATGGGGAAGCCTCAGGTTTTTTCAGTGCCGGCAACACCGGCGCCATTATGGCTATCTCCAAGCTTTTTTTACGAACTATTGAAGGGGTCGATAGGCCGGCAATAGGGGCAGTCCTTCCTACAACGAAAGGGCATACTGTAATGCTCGATGTTGGGGCAAATGTGGATTGCAAACCGATACATTTTCTCCAGTTTGCAATTATGGGTTCTGCTTATGCAAAAATAGTACTTAATATTGATGACCCGACTGTAAAATTGCTTAGTATCGGTGAAGAAGACGTAAAAGGGAATGAGCTTACAAAATCAGTTTTCAAACTTTTACAAAATTCTGAAGGTATAAATTTTAGAGGAAATGTTGAAGGTAAGGAGATTTTTAAAGGTGTTTGTGATGTAATTGTGTGCGATGGTTTTGCTGGCAACATTGCTTTAAAGGCAAGCGAATCTGCTGCAGGATACATTTCAAAACTTTTAAAAGAGGAGTTGACAAGGAATTTTGTTTCCAAAATAGGTGCGCTCCTGGCAAAAGGAGCTTTTGATAGAATAAAAAAACGTGCCGATTATACAGAATACGGTGGTGCACCCCTTCTTGGGGTAAACGGTGTGGTTATTATAGGTCATGGTAGCTCAAATTCAAACGCTGTTAAGAATGGAATTAGGGTTGCTCATGAACTTGCCGAGCAAAAACTTACTGCTGTTATTGAAAAAAATATTAGAGATGGCTATTCAGCAATGAAAGTTGACAAAGGTGAAAGTTTCTGGAACAATATCAAGGAAAAACTGATTAAAATCAGTAAGAGCGAAGATTAATAGAAGGTGATGGAATGTATTCAAAAATAACTGGTACTGGCTCTTATTTCCCTGATAAGGTGCTAACTAATGCCGACCTGGAAAAGATTGTTGATACTTCCGATGAATGGATAACTTCCAGGACAGGTATTAAGGAAAGGCGTATTTCAGAAAACGAAACCACAAGTGATATGGCTTTTAAGGCTTCACTTGAAGCTATAAATAGTGCTGGACTGGAGTCAAAAGATATAGATGGTGTAATACTTGCAACATGTACACCTGATTATCTGATTCCATCATCTGCCTGTCTGCTTGCTGCCAAGCTAAATCTTAAAACTCCATATGCTTTTGACATAAATGCTGCCTGCTCGGGATTTATATATGCTCTTGGAGTAGCGGACTCTTTGATAAAAAATGGTCTTGGTAAGAATATACTTGTTGTTGGTGCAGAAAGGCTTAGTTCTATCATTGATTGGACTGACAGAAATACCTGTATTTTGCTTGGTGATGGAGCTGGTGCTGCTGTTTTGTCTGCAAGCAGTGAACCTGGCATCCGCTCCATTTGTATGCAGGCTGATGGTGAATATGCGGAGATACTAACCTGTAGGGCTGGTGGCAGCAATGCTCTTTATGACAGAGACAATTTTAATATCAAAGAAAATCTTTTCTTTATGAAAGGCAATGAGGTATTCAAAATAGCGGTCAGGTCAATGGCTGAAATTGCTGTTGAGGCGGTAGAAAAAAGTGGTCTTGCTCTTGAAGATGTGGATTATTTTATTCCGCACCAGGCAAATGTAAGGATCATTGATGCTGCGGCCAAAAGGCTGAAACTTGAACATGACAAGGTAATTATTACCCTTGATAAATTTGGTAACACTTCAGCAGCAACAATTCCTACTGCTCTTGATATATCTGTAAAATCAGGAAAGATAAAAAAGGGTGACAATGTTGTGTCTGCTGCGTTTGGCGGTGGACTAACCTGGGCATCAATATTCTTTACAATGTAGGTGTATTATGGGATTGGCTGTTATTTTCCCCGGACAGGGGTCTCAGTATGTGGGAATGGCAAAAGATTTTTACGAGAAATATGAAACTTCCAGGAATATTATTGATGAAGCTGTAACTGCCCTCGGGTTTGATTTAAAAAAAATAATGTTTGAAGGACCGGAAGAAGAACTGAAGCTTACTTTTAACACCCAGCCTGCGCTTCTTGCAGGAAGTATTGCAATATGGGAAGTGATTAAAGAAAAAATAAAGCCTGATGCTTTCGCTGGGCATTCTCTTGGTGAGTATACTGCCCTTGTTGCAGCTGAAGGGTTGTCTTTTGTGGATGCTGTAAAAGCTGTTCATAATAGAGGAAAATTTATGCAGGAGGCTGTTCCCGTTGGTACAGGAGCTATGGCTGCTGTTTTGGGCGGGGAAACCACAAAAATTGAAGAGCTGTGCAACAAATTATCAACAAATGGAAAAGTGGTCGAACCTGCAAATTACAACTGTAACGGACAGATTGTAGTGGCAGGGCATACTGAAGCAGTTGACAGTTTTATAGAAAATGTAAAAGAAACTGGCGCAAAAAGGGCTGTTAAGCTTCCTGTTAGTGCCCCATTTCATTGCTCACTCATGAGACCTGCTCAGGAAAAGATGAAAAAATACCTTGATGG